>CAZNNJ010000293.1:0-6891 GCA_964574305.1 uncultured Rhodospirillales bacterium
AGGCCAGGCCGACATCCTCGCGCGCCTGCCCGTAATGGGCCGTGCCGACACGCTTCTCGTCGATGAAGGCCTGCACGGTCAGGATCGGCGCGAAGCAAACGGCCCACCCGACCACCCGCAAGATGCCGGCTTTGTCGACAGAACTGGTGTCGACCTCGAGCTTCAGCGGCGGAAGACCGCGATAGGTTTGTTCGACCATCGCCGGCCGGGGTTCGGCGTCCTCTGCGATTGCCGGCGACAGATAGGTTTGCACGGAATGACTGTGGCTTTTCCCGTCGGCGGTCCTGATCGTGAACAGGATGTTGACGGACCCTTCCGTATCTTCGGGCCGAAGACCGGTCAGGGTAAATGTAAAACCCGACTGATCGGATCGGAGATATTGCGGAAAAGCGTCCGCAACGTCCGGGCGCATAATCCCATAGCCGGCCACCGCGCCGGCCGGCCCGATGGAGACGGCAACTTCCGTAATGGGCTGATGCGCGACAGCCCACCCTGCGCCGGTGACGGTACGGCCCGCCGGGCTCTCACTCAATACGGCCTTGTCCAACCCGATAAGAGATTGCGGCGCGGCTTGAGTCTGGTTTTGCCTGGCTCCCGATCTTATGAAATGGAGGAGGGGGTTCTCAGGGTTTTCGCCGATCTCCTGGCAGTGCAGAACATAAGAGCGGGCATCGAAATCCTTGTTTGGGCTCCGCATTTCCCGAGCCCCCAGCTCGAGATAGTGCATAATGGGGTCGTAGTTCAGCGCCGCAACGTCCGGGTTGGCGGACATGTAGTACTCGGCATCGAACAGACCCGATTGGGCGATGGCTGCGTAGTCGTCGAAAAGAGATGACATGAACCGCTCTGTCCCTCACCCAGCCCGCATGTACCCGAGAATGCTCTCTACCGCGACAGGTCATACAATATGCCTGGCAGGCAGTCTGCCGTGACATTTCGCCTTATGCCAAGGCCCGCCAGTGCTTCTGAACCGCCGCCTCTCCCGGAAGGGAGGCATCTTATAACACAACTCCGACACGGCGCGTCCACCGGCTGGACCCACGATCGCTTCAATTTTATCATTGTATTGAATATATCGGCGCGGTCAAGCATACTATAAGTACTGGTCCTTATTGAAGCCACAGAAAAAAGCAATAGATGCTCGGCGTGCATGAGGTGCCAATATATATCCGAGTTTCTCGCTCTCGTTGAAATGCAAGCGTCGCCAAGGGCATATCCGCGGGCGACCTGGCACGACCTCGGGTTGGCGGTTTTCAGGAAATAGGCTATAGGTGTCCCACGCGATTAACTGCCTTTTCGCCCTTTGAGGCTGTGGACAACAATGCAGTCAAAACCCTCGGATGTCAGTGAGCTTCAAGCCCTCGTCGCGGTGGCAGAAGCGCACGGTATCGATCTGACCGTCGAGACGCTGCGCACGGGCTATATTCCGACCGCCGCGGCGATGCCGACCGCGACCCTGATTTCCATCGCCCATGATGCCGGGCTCGATGCCAGGTGCATTTATCCGAAGTGGCGGGATCTTCCGCGTCTTTCAAACGTGCTGCCCGCGATCATCCGCCTGAAGGACGGCGGTGCGGCGGTGCTGGCCGACGTCCTCCTCGACCCGCAGGCCGGGCAGGTCGTCATGCTCGGAAATCCCGAGGCGCCTGACGAGGCCGAGGTCGCGGTCGACGAGGCGCATCTGGCGGAGCTTTGGACCGGAGAGGTCATCCTCGTAAAGCGTCGTCGCGCGCTCGACGATGAACAGCAGCCATTCGGCTTCAGGTGGCTGGCAGGGCAGGTGCTGCGCGAGAAAAAATTGTTTCGCGACATCGCTATCGCCTCGATCATCAATACAATCTTCAGCATCGCGCCCGCCATGATCGCGATGATCGTGGTCGACCGCGTGCTGGTCAATCATTCGGTGTCGACTCTCACGGTCCTGTCGGGTGGAGTCGCCCTGATAATCCTTTTTGAGATGACTCTTTCATATCTCCGGCGCGGCTTCATGGAGGTCACGGCGACCCGCATCGATGGCCGGCTGAATATCTATATGATGCGAAAATTGCTCGGTCTGCCGATGGATTATTTTGAGCGGAATCCCGTCGGCGAAACGATGAGCAGGGTAGCAAGTCTTTGGAAGGTCAGAGGATTTTTGACGGGGCAGCTTTTTCAGACTTTTATCGATCTGACCATGCTTGTTATTTTGTTGCCGGTTTTGTTTTTGCTGAGCTGGCGGCTCACTATCTTTGTTCTGGTGTTGGTGCTTGGGATATTCCTGATCATTCTTGTTTTTTTGCGGCCGGTAGGGCGGGCATATGGGAAGGTGATCCAGGCCGAGATCCGCAAGAACATCTATATGACGGAGTCCGTCTATGGGATGCGGACGATCAAGTCCATGGCGCTCGAAGGCCGGCGCCTCAAGGAGTGGGATGTCCGTGTTTCTCATTCTATCGCGGCGCGCCATGAGCTCGGGACGATGACGAACTATCCCCAGACGTTCACTCTGCCTTTGGAGCGTTTGATCTATGGGGGCTCGATCTTGCTCGGCGCCGCGATGGCTCTGGAGTCTCCGGATGTTTCGGTTGGTATGCTGATGGCCTTTGGTATGCTGGCTTCCCGAACGGCAGGGCCTCTCGTTGCGGTCGCCAGGCTTATGCAGGACTGGGGCGAGATCGCGGGTGCCGTCGATCAGGCAGCTTTTGTCCTGAATCAACCGGCGGAGTCAGCGCGTTACGGATCGGGATTGCGGCTGCCCGTGTACGGGAACATCACCTTCCAAAACCTCGATTTTCGCTACGCGCCGGGTAGTCCGCTGGCCCTCAACGGCGTGTCGCTCGAGATCAGGGCGGGAACGATCTTCGGAATCATGGGGCGATCGGGTTCCGGCAAAACGACGATCACCCGCCTGCTGCAGGGGCTTAATCCGAAGTACGAAGGCATCATCAAGATCGACGGCATGGACTTGCGCGAGATTGATCTTCGTCATCTGCGGACCTCTATCGGCGTTGTCGCGCAGGAGAATTTCCTGTTTACCGGGAGCATTCGCGAAAACATCGCGATGGCACGTCCGAACGCGACTTTCCCCGAGATCGTTCGCGCGGCGCAGCTCGCCGGTGCGGAGGAGTTCGTCGAGCGCCTGCCGCGCGGATACGATACGGAAATTTCGGAAGGGGGTAGCAACCTGTCGGGTGGGCAGCGCCAGCGCCTCGCCATCGCTCGCGCGCTGCTGCTCGACCCGGCCGTGATGATCCTGGATGAGGCGACGAGTGCGCTGGATGCCGAAAGCGAGGCGATCATTAACGCAAACCTGCTGCGGATCGCGCAATCACGAACGATCATCTGCGTATCGCACAGGCTTGCGATGCTCGTACCGGCCGACGCCATCTTGGTGATGGAAAAAGGCAAGGTTTATGATCTGGGTACGCATCAGGAGCTTCTGCACAGATGCGATATCTACAAGCATATGTGGTACACCCAAAACCGTCACAGCCAGCCAGGTCCAGTCCATGCCCCGATTGCCATCGCTCATTCGGCCAGTGCCTAGGGATCTGCTGGCGGCGCCGATCAGCGCCTTCGAATCCGAGACGCAGGCCGTAATCCTCAGAACCTCACCGTACAGCGAGCACGCGATCCTGCATGTTCTGGTGGGTATGGTCGTTCTGGCGCTTGTGCTGATGTCCGTCGTTAAGCTGGATCGCGTCGTCACCTCGGGCGGCACGCTGATGCCGACGCAAGGCACCTTGTTCCTGCAGCCCTTCGATCGCGCCATCGTTCGCGAGATCAAGGTGCATACCGGGGATGTCGTGAAGGCGGGCCAGGTGCTGGCGGAGCTCGATCCCACCTTCGCGCAAGCGGATTTGAAGCAGCTGCAGGATCATTTCGCGACCGTGTCCGCTCAGGTCGCGCGGCTGGAGGCGGAACTCGCTGGGACGCCCTATGAAGGCGGGGCCGGGGCGGCGGAACGGCTGCAGGAATCCATCTGGCATCAGCGCCAATCCGAATTGCAGCAGACCATTGCCGATTTCGATGCACGCATAAACAGCGATCAGGCGACGATCACCAAAAGCCAGCAGGACCTGCAGGCCTACACACAGCGCCTGAACTATGCCGCTCAGTATACTGCGATGCAGGAGACGCTGGAGAAGGACGGAAATACCAGCAAGGTCAAAGTATTGGGTGCCCGGGATGCTCAGGCTGAGGCCGGCCGGCAGGTGACCGAGTCCCGCAATCTTCTGGCGAGCGCTCAGCACGACATGGAGGCTTTGAAGGCGCAGCGTGCCGTCGCGCTTGGCAAATGGCGGGATGATATTGGAACGCAGCTGGCGACGGTGCGCGACGACTTTCACCAGACGGAGCAATCGTTGGCCAAGGCCAGCAGGGTCAGCGATCTTGTGTCGCTCCAGGCCCCCGAGGACGCCGTCGTGCTGGATATCGCGAGCGCATCGGTCGGTTCGGTGATCGATATCTCTACCATGGCAGGCAAGCCGCTATTCACGCTCGTTCCTCTCAGGGGGCCGGTGGAAGGCGAACTGCACATCGATGGCAGTGAGATCGGCTTCATAAAGGTCGGTGACCCGGTGCAGGTTAAGGTGAATGCCTACCCTTTCATACATCATGGGACCGCGAAAGGTGTCATCACGACGATCAGCGAGGGGGCATTTACCGAAGATGCGGGTCAAATTCGATCGCCGTACTTCAAGGCGCGCCTAAGGCTGACCGAGGTCGCATTACGTAATGTGCCTGCGGATTTCCGGCTCATCCCCGGCATGACCGTGCAAGGTGACGTGCTCGTTGGACGCCGAACGATCATGTCGTATTTGATCAGCGGTGCTCTGAGAACCGGCTCCGAAGCAATGCGCGAGCCGCATTAGTCTATCATGGGCGTCAAAGAAATGTTGGCGGGCCTTGCACGCCAGAAGAAACCCGAGGCCCTGCTCGAGCGCGCCCGCCGCGAGTTTGCGAAGGGCGACAACGCGGCAGGCATGGCCGCGCTCCTGGAAATTGGTGAGGGTGCCGAGCCCGATGTCTTCTTTGAGATCGGCGAATGTTACGAAACGGCACGGGGCGTTGTTCTCAACTTTGCCACTGCCGCCGATTGGTATCGGCGGGCGGCCGAAGGCGGGCATCTTCAGGCGCAGGCGCGGCTCGGAGATTTCTACTTGTTCGGCCGGCGTGCACATGCTGCGACCGGAGAGAAGGCCGACAGCGGGACCGGCTCGAGCCGGCTGCGGCCCAAGGGCGTTTCCGTTCCCCAAGACCTTGCCAAAGCCCTTCACTGGAATGCGACGGCGGCCGAGGCCGGGTCGGCGGAGGCGCAGGGGCGGCTGGCCTATCAATATGCTCTGGGGCTTGGCGTCGAGGCCGACTACATGGCCGCCGAACGGTGGTTTTCCGCCGCGGCGGAACAGGGACAGGCGTCCGGGCAATTTGGCCTGGGGATGCTCCACGCCGGCGCCTATATGGGGCTGGTCGATTACGAAAAGGCCGCCCATTGGTTCGAAAAAGCGGTCATCGGCAATAACGACGTCGGATCGAAATACTATCTTGCGCTACTGCTGAAGGATGGGCTGGGTGTACCGGCCGACGCGGCGCGGGCGATCGATCTGATGGCCGAAGCCGCCGAGGCCAATCACACCGATGCTATGTTTCGGCTGGGCGAGCTGCACCAGGATGGCGTCTTGGCCGAAAAGAACTTCGCCATGGCCGAAACCTGGCTCCGCCGCGCCGGCGCCCGCGGACATGTCAATGCCCTGGTTGCCTTGGCCAAGCTGCTGGTCGAAGACAGCGCGACGCCGGATCACCGCTCGGCTGCTGTGGCGTTGCGCGAAGCCGCGGATTTGGGCGACGGGCTGGCGCAGTATTATCTGGGGCAGTTTTATAACTCCGGCCTGGGTGTCCAGTACGATCCCGGCGAAGCGGCTGCCTGGTTCCGCAAGGCCGCCGATCAGGGCGTTATCGGCGCGATCGAGTCCTTGGGCGTGATGCATGCGACCGGCGTCGGGCAGGAGCATGACTATACTGCGGCGCTTTCGATGCTGAGATTGGCCGCCGAAAAGGGCAGCGCCACGGCCGAGTTCAATATCGGCAATCTTTACATCGGCGGCTTTGGCGTTGAGCGCGACATCGACATAGCGATCGCGAGCTATCGCCGCGCAGCGGAACAAGGCAACGCCGATGCATGTCTGCGACTCGGCGTCCTTCATGCCACGGGCGACGAGGTCGAACAGGATTATAAGGTCGCTGCCGATTGGTACGCCGAGACCGAGCGGCGCGGAAATATCGACGGCACATCCAACCTGGCCTTCCTGTATATCAGAGGGCTCGGGGTCGAACTGGATCAGGACCGCGGCATCCAGATGCTTACCGGACTGGCCGATGCCGGCAATCTGGCGGCCGTGTGGTCGCTTTATCATCTGCATGCGTCAGGCACTTACGTGCCGGCTGACCCGGCCGAGGCAAGGCGTTGGCTCGAGCGCGCCGCCGACATGGGGAGCGGTGTCGCGGCGCGTGAATTCGCTCGCCAGGTCGAATTTGCCGTTCGGGGAGCCCCGGCGTTCGATCGCGTCCTGGCATGGCTGACGGCGGCGGCGGAGAAGGGCGAAGCGACCGCGCAGGAAGTTCTCGGCCGCTGGTATTATGAAGGAAAGTTCGTTCCGCGCGACGATGCGACCGCCCTGCGCTGGCATTCTTTGGCGGCCCAGGGCGGGAATCCCTTTGCCCAGGCCTGGCTGGGCGACGTGCTGAATCAAGGGCTGGCCGGTGTGATCGTCGATCGGGCGGCCGCGCGGCGCTGGTACGAAAAGGCGGCGGAGCAGCGGCATGTCGGGGCGTTGACCCTGCTGACGGGGATCGTTTTCGGCGAGTCCCCCGGCGATGAAGCGCTCAAGCGGCTTTTCTCGCTTTGGCTGA
>CAZNNJ010000294.1:0-6884 GCA_964574305.1 uncultured Rhodospirillales bacterium
GACAGCGTGACCATCGACAGGATCAGGTCCTCGACCTTGATCGTCTGGCCGGCGACCAGGTTCAGCTTGGTCGGCGACATCGATTCCGCATGCGCGGAAACCGGTAATGTGCGCTGCAGCGAAATCCGCCCGGATTCGAGCGCCTCGAACGCCAGATAGAGCGTCATCAGCTTGCTCATGGAGGCGGGATGCAGAAGCCGGTCGGGGTTTTCCTGGCTGATCACCGTATCGGTGTTGGCGTCGATCACGATCGAAGCATCAATTGCCAGGGCTGGACGTGCAATTAGCTGGAAACACAGCAAAAGGCCGCAAAACAGCAGCGCGCCGACGGATTTTCCGAAAATGGCGCAAAGACTTAAGAACGGATCGTAAGGCCCCGTTTTCATGAGCAACTGGGCGTGCCCCCTATCCAGAAACTATCGGCGAATCATGGTTACGAGTCAGCGATTCCCGTGTCCAGAAAAAAATGACGGAAATGCGACAATCTGCAAAGCGGCTTGACAAATGCGCGGCGGCACAGCATTTGTATGCTGCGCTGCAACATAATCCCAGTCATCGAGTGACCCATCACCGGATTGGATTGGTCTCGCGGTCGCATCAACCGTCTAGTTGAGGAGAACGTAATGACCACTGCTAAAGCGAAAGTGGCGGGCACCACCGCCGGCGTCATCGAAACGACCCAGGACCAATTCGCCAAGGCCGCCGAGACCCAGCTCAAGGCCCCCGATGAGATCGCCGCGTTCGGCAAGTCGAACGTCGAGGCCTTCATCCAGGCCGGGACGATCTTCTTCCATGGCTTCGAGGAGATCGCGCGCACCATGGTCGGGATTACCCAGGCCCAGGTCGAGGCGAGCATGAGCACGGCCAAATCGCTGATCGCCGCCAAGACGGTGGTCGAGCTGACCGACCTGCAGAACGCCTATGCCAAGAGCACGTTTGACCATGCCGTCAGCGAGGCCACGCATCTGTCCGAACTGGCGATCAAGATCACCAACGAGGCGATCGAGCCGCTCTCTGCCCGCGTCACCGCGACGATCGAGCAGATGTCCAAGCCGGTCTTCGCCGCGGCCTGAGGCTACCGGATATTTCGGCAACGGACGCCCGGCCCCGAAAAGGCCGGGCGTTTTGCTGCCTGTTCATTCCGGGGCTGCCTCATTTCGGGTCGAACCAGTCCCATTCCCAGGGCACGATCGTCCGATAGGGCGAAGCGAAGCGGATATCCTCCGCCCCGCTCGTGTCGCGGCTTCGGCCGGCGGCGCGCCAGGCCGCCTCGCGTTCCTGGATGCCACCCAGAACCATCAAAGGGTCCTCGTCCAGATACAGCATGGTGATGCGCGTGGGCGGGGCTGTGCTGCCCGGCACATAGACATCTTCGCCGACGAAGGTCCAGGCGCCGGCGACGCCTCGGCAGGTCAGCAGGTCGGGAATCCGCACCCGGTCATACCAGGCGAAGATGTCGTGGGTTTCGGAGTCCTCGGCGGCGAAGCGCGACAGCGTGAAATGGATGCCCCGCACCGGGCGAAAGGGCAGGGCGTCGGGCGATACCAGCACGCGCGGCGCGGCATAGCCTTTGACCGGGCGCATGAAGTTCTGGAAATGGTTCTTGCGCCAGGCGAGGTCCGGCCGCCGGCCCCACTGAAAGCCATGTTCGCCAAGGTCGATCCACGCCTTGGTATTCTGCTCCAGCGGCTCGCGCAGGAAATACATCGCCATATAATGTGAATCGTCGAAATTCCGGTCCGACCCTGCCGACGCGGCGGCGCAGTCCGGCGACCGCACCCAGCGGTCTCCCCAGGCGACGCCGGGCAGCAGCAGATTCTCCGGCCGATGGTCCAGCTGGTGATATTCGTTATAGGTGCGGTGCTTGGTCGGGTCGGTGACGCCCATGACCGAAAAGAATGCCCTTGCCGCGAACATCTTCCCTGTTCCTCCAGACCTAGCTGCCCTCGCTAACATTTCATACGTCTGCACCCGGCAAATCCGCAGAACAAACCGTTGTCTCTGGTGGAATGCCGCGCGCCTTGCTATTGAAGGCGCAGACAAAAAGTCCGCTAAGGGAGCTCCAGGATGATTCGTGGCCTGATGTTAGCAGCCGGCGTCGCTGCTCTATCCTTTGCGACCGCCGCCCATGCCGAGGATGACCTCTGGCGTTCCCAGCTCGAAGTCGGCTCGTTCGACGTTTTCCACAAGGGCGATTCGGCGTCCTTTGATCTGCAGCTTCGGCCGCCATGGCGCCTGTGGGACTTCGGCGTTTTCATCGGCGGCATGGTCACGACCAAGAGCGCCCTGATGGGCTATGGCGGCTTCACGCTGGACGTCCCCGTGTACGATAATTTCTTCATCGTGGCCGATGCCTCGGTCGGTTATTACAGCCGGGGCAGCGACAAGGTTCTGGCCTTCGGGGACCCCGCCGAGTTTCGCCTGGGCGGGGGCGTCGCCTATGAGTTCGACAATGGCTGGCGGCTTGGCGCGGTTGTGCACCATATTTCCAATAACGGGCAGGACAAGAAGAATCCGGGCGTCGAGATTGCCGCGCTGACGCTGTCCATCCCGCTGTTCGGCAAGCCGGCCGCGATCGCCGAGACAGCCCCCATGACCCAGGCCCCACCGGCGCCGCCGCCTCCGGCCGCAGCCAAGGACTATCTCGTCTTCTTCAATTTCAATAAGTCCGACCTGACCGGCGACGCCCGCGCGATCATCAAGACCGCGGCCGGCGAGGCGGCGAAGGAGAATGCGACCAAGCTGACCGTCACCGGCCACACCGACACGGTGGGCTCCGACGCCTATAATATGCGCCTGTCGATGCGCCGCGCCGTGGCGGTGCAGAAAGAGCTGGTCCGGGACGGCGTGCCGGAGAACGAGATCGCGATCTTCGCCAAGGGCAAGCGCGAGCTGCTGGTGCCGACCGCCGACGGTGTGCGTGAGCCGCAGAACCGCCGGGTTCAGATCGTCCTCGACTGAAATCCGGCCCTGCCGGTTGCGAATTGCAAGGCCGCCGGCACCCTGCTGGCGGCCTGATTTTTTATGCGGGCGTTTTGGACGACTCCAGCCTTTGAACCAAGGCGGGAAGGGGCCATATTAACTTGACGATCCTCTACAGACCGACTGAAATTGGGTCGGAGCATTCGGAAACATGGCGGATAATCACAGGCACGACGACGACGGACCCGTCATCGGCGCGGTCACCAAGACCCGGGTCGAGACGAAAAAGCCGTCTATGTATAAGGTCTTGATGTTGAACGACGATTACACTCCGATGGAGTTCGTCGTTCACGTGCTTGAGCGCTTTTTCCGGAAGAGCCGCGAGGAATCGACTCAGATCATGCTGCATATCCACCGACGGGGCGTGGGGCTGTGCGGCGTGTTCACCTATGAGGTGGCGGAAACAAAAGTGACGCAGGTCATGGACTTTGCCCGCCAACACCAACATCCTCTTCAATGTACCCTGGAGAAAGACTGAGGCACCCATGCTCTCAAGAAACCTCGAGCAGACGCTCCGCCAGGCCCTTGCACAGGCCAACGCCCGCCGGCACGAATATGCGACGCTCGAGCATCTGCTTCTCGCCCTGACCGAAGACCAGGATGCCGTGGCCGTGATGCGGGCCTGCGGTGTCGACATCGCCAAGCTGCGCAAGGACGTTACCGACTATATCGATGCCGAGCTCGCCAACCTGGCGGTCTCCCGGCCCGACGACGCCAAGCCGACCGCCGGCTTCCAGCGCGTGCTCCAGCGCGCCGCCATCCATGTCCAATCCTCCGGCCGGGAGGAGGTCACCGGCGCCAACGTGCTGATCGCGCTCTTCTCCGAACGGGAGAGCCATGCCGTCTATTTCCTGCAGGCGCAGGAGATGACGCGGTTCGACGCGGTCAATTTCGTCTCGCACGGCATCGCCAAGATCCCGGCCCATTCCGAGGCCAAGCGGGTCAGCGGCGCCGATACCGACGCCCAGGCGGAGAAGGTGGTGAAGAAGGGCAGCGAGGCGCTGGACGCCTATTGCGTGAACCTGAACCGCAAGGCGGTGTCGGGCAAGATCGACCCGCTGATCGGCCGCGAGGCCGAGATCGAACGGACGATTCAGATCCTCTGCCGCCGCTCGAAGAACAACCCGCTCTATGTCGGCGACCCGGGCGTGGGCAAGACCGCCATCGCCGAGGGCCTGGCGCGCCGCATCGTGCATGAGGAAGTGCCGGACGTTCTGAAGGACGCCTCGATCTTCGCGCTCGATATGGGCTCGCTGCTCGCCGGCACCCGCTATCGCGGCGACTTCGAGGAGCGGCTGAAGGCCGTGATCGCCGAGGTCGAGCAGATGCCGGGCGCGATCCTGTTCATCGACGAGATCCACACGATCATCGGCGCCGGGGCCACGTCGGGCGGGGCGATGGATGCCTCGAACCTGCTGAAGCCGGCTCTGCAAAGCGGCTCGCTGCGTTGTATCGGCTCGACCACCTACAAGGAATACCGCAGCTATTTCGAGAAGGACCGCGCGCTGGTCCGCCGCTTCCAGAAGATCGACGTCAACGAGCCGTCGGTCGAGGACTCGATCAAGATCCTGATGGGGATCAAGCCGTATTATGAGAAACATCACCGCGTCCGCTACACCGCCGAGGCGGTGAAGGCGGCGGTCGAGCTGTCGGCCCGCTATATCGGCGACCGCAAGCTGCCGGACAAGGCGATCGACATCATCGACGAGGTCGGGGCGGCGCAGATGCTGCTGCCTGAACACCGCCGGAAGAAGACGATCGGCATCAAGGATGTCGAGGCGGTGGTCGCCAAGATCGCCCGCATCCCGCCCAAGAGTGTCAGCCGCGACGACAAGGAGGTGCTGAAGCATCTCGAGGCGACGCTCAAGACCATGGTCTTCGGCCAGGACAAGGCGATCGATGCGCTCTCCAGCGCGATCAAGCTGGCCCGCGCCGGCCTGCGCGATCCGGAAAAGCCGATCGGCTCCTACCTGTTCTCGGGCCCCACCGGCGTCGGCAAGACCGAGGTGGCGCGGCAGCTGGCGCGTGCTCTTGGCGTCGAGCTGACGCGGTTCGACATGTCCGAATATATGGAGCGCCACACGATCAGCCGGCTGATCGGCGCCCCGCCGGGCTATGTCGGCTTCGACCAGGGTGGTCTCTTGACCGACTCCGTCGATCAGCATCCGCATCAGGTGCTGCTGCTCGACGAGATCGAGAAGGCCCATCCGGACCTCTACAACATTCTGCTGCAGGTGATGGATTACGGGAAGCTGACCGACCATAACGGCAAGGTGGTCGATTTCCGCAACGTCATCCTGATCATGACCACCAATGCCGGCGCCGCCGACATGGCGAAGGAGGCGATCGGCTTCGGCCGCATGTCGCGCGAAGGCGAGGACGAAGACGCGATCAACCGCATGTTCACGCCGGAATTCCGCAACCGCCTGGACGCGATCGTCCCGTTCTCAGGCCTGTCGCCCGAGATCATCCAGCGCGTGGTCGACAAGTTCATCATCGAGCTGGAAGGCCAGCTGGCCGACCGCGGCGTGATGATCGAGCTGACCGATACGGCCCGCGCCTGGCTCGGCCGCAAGGGCTACGACCCCAAGATGGGCGCTCGCCCGTTGGCGCGGACAATCCAGGAGAACGTCAAGAAGCCGCTGGCGGAGGAGCTGCTGTTCGGCCGCCTGGCCAAGGGCGGCCTGGTCCGCCTCGACGTCAAGGACGACAAGATCGTCTTCGACTATCCGGACGTGAAACCGCCTGCGGTCGACATGCCCAAGACACCGGAGCCGGAGTTCGTGGAGTAGGCCGTAGCCGGCCCTGCTTCTAGATCGTCGTGGCCGGGCTTGACCCGGCCATCCACGCGGTGCCGCTCGTGGCAAACTCGGGCGATCGTACGAACGGCATCCCGTGGATGCCCGGATCAAGTCCGGGCATGACGAGTTCTTATTTTGCTTTCCAAAATTAGTGCTAGGCTTCCCTCGCAATCAAAAGGGCGTGGGGAAGAAGATGGCGGATTTCGTCTTGGTGCATGGCGGGCTGCATGGCGCGTCGTGCTGGGATTTGCTGCGGCCGGAACTCGAGCGGCGCGGCCATCGCACCTTTGCCATGGATCTACCGATCGACCGGCCGGGCGTCTATATGGATGATTACGCGGATGCCGCGCTGGAGGCCATCCAGGGCCAGGTCGCCGACGACGCCTTCCTGGTCGGCCACTCGATGGGCGGCATGGTCATTCCCCGCATGGCGCACAAGATGCCCAAGGCGCGGCTGATCTTCCTCTGCGCCGGCTTCGCCAATACCAGCGAGGAGGAGCGGCTGGAGAGCATGGCCGCCACGACCGGCGATTTCTTCGGCTGGCTGATCGTCGACGACCAGGGCCGCTGCACCATGGCCAAGGAAAACGCGATCACCGCCTTCTACCAGGACGTCGAGCCTGAGATCGCCGACCGCGCCGTCGCCGGCCTGCGCCCGCAATGGGCCGAGGCCTTCAACAAGGTCGATCCGATCGCGCCGTACGCCGACCGGGTGGCACAGGTGATCTACACGACCGAAGACCGGATCATCGATGCGGATAAGCACCGCAAGATGTCGGAGGAGCGGTTCGGCATCACGCCGGTGGCGCTGCCGGGTGGCCACTCGCCGTTCCTGTCCCATCCCGCAAGGCTGGCAGAGGCTCTGTCGGAGGCCGCGCGATGAGCTATGACCTCGTCACCCGCAGTGGCCCGGTGGTTCGTGAGGCGCAGGCGGGTCTTAATTGACCTCGCCCCAACGGGGAGAGGTCGGATCGCTTGGCGATCCGGGTAAGGGGGCGGCAAGCTAAGGGACCCTTCGGGCCCCGTCCTACCGGCGGCCACCCCTCACCCGGCATTCCGCGCCGCCCCCTCCCCATTGGGGCGAGGTAAAGACATTTACCC
>CAZNNJ010000295.1:0-6867 GCA_964574305.1 uncultured Rhodospirillales bacterium
GGCCGCGGGCGGATCCTTGTCCTTCCTGACCTTCTTGTCCTCGGGCTTGGCCGGAACCTCGACATACTGTGTCAGCACGACATCGCCGACCTGCAGCAGCTGGCTGGCCTTGGTTCGCCCGGTCCAGCGCATGTCGGCCATTTCGAGCTCGGCAGTCTTGCCGTCCGCGAAGCCGACCTTGGCGCTGTCGGCATCGGCGCTGATCACGGCGGCCAGCCGCCAGGTCTCGGCGCCGTCGGGCGGGGGCACCTTGGAGACTTGCTCGGCCCAGCTGTTCATGTTGGGCAGATGCGCGACCGGCCCGCGCCAGCCATGGCGCTGATCGTAGGAAACGAGCCCGTCGCGCAGCGACCGGACGGCGATCTCCTGCAGCTTGGGGTCCAGCGTCGTGCGCACCGACAGGCCGCCGCCATAGAGCCCGTCCTTGCCGTAGCGCGCCAGCAGGTCGCGCCGCACCTCCTCGGTGAAATGGCCGGCCGGCACGGTGGCGATATCGTGGCGCGGCAGGAAGGACAGCGGCGTGGCGATCGCCTCCTGCGCCTGGGCCGGGCTGATGTATTTGTCCTCCAGCATCCGGTTGATGACGTAATTCCGGCGCTCGATCGCCGCGTCGCGGTTCTTCTCGCGGAAATATTTGTTCGGGTTCTTCGGGATCGCCGCCAGGAAGGCGACCTCGGCGACGGTCAGCTCGTCCAACGGCTTGTCGAAATAATCCAGCGACGCCGCGGCGACGCCATAGGAATTGAAGCCGAGATAGATCTCGTTCAGGTACAGTTCCAGGATCTGGTCCTTGGTCAGCACCTGCTCGATCCGGTAGGCCAGGATCATCTCCTTCACCTTGCGGGCGATCGAGACCTCGTTGGTCAGCAGGAAATTGCGCGCGACCTGCTGGGTGATGGTTGAGGCGCCGACCGGCCGCTTCTCGGAGTGCAGGTTCTTAAGATCGGTGATCGCGGCGCGCATGATGCCTTCCGGATCGACGCCCTTATGCTGATAGAAATTCTTGTCCTCGGCGGCGATGAAGGCCTGCTTGACCTGCTTCGGGATCGATTCCACGGGCACGAAGATTCGCTTCTCGGTCGAGAACTCGGCCAACAACTCGCCATCGCCGGCATGGATGCGGGTCACGACCTTGGGCTTGTAGTCCTTCAAGGCGCTATAGTCGGGCAGACCCTCGCTGTAGTGATGCAGAACGAGGTAGATCGCCACGATACCGCCGGCCGCGAGGATGCCGAGAGCCGACAGCCCGATCAGAAGAAAACGCATTGGCCTGCTATCCCGTGAAAGAGCGCCGATCATACCCCAACCCGGCGGAAGGGTGCTAGTTCGTCGCCGTCGCACCCTGGGCGGCGGAAAATCCGGGTCCGAGATTCGCGGAGAGGAAGCCGTCCAGCGCTTTCAGGAAGGCGATCCGGTCCTCCTCACGGAACAGGTAGTGGTCGTCATCGTCGAAATAAAGCGTCTCAACCGGTTTTCCCAGCTTACGCAGCGCATCCTCCATGGCCTCGCTGTCCGCGATCGATACCGTGAAGTCGCGGCGGCCATGGGCGAGGAACACCGGGATCTGGATGCGGTCGGCATGCAGCACCGGCGAATTGGCGTCGATGATCGCCGGGTCGCTGTCGAAGCGCGGCAGGTTGAGGTCGGCGAAGCGTGACTGGTTGGCGCGGTCCAGCCGGCGCGTCAGGTCGGTGACGCCGGCCATGCTGGCGGCGCAGCGATAGAGGTTCGGCGTCTTGATGGCGCCCATCAGCGCGGTATAGCCGCCATAGGACCAGCCGACGATGCAGATGCGCCTGGGGTCGGCCAGCTTGCGGTCGATCAGCCACTGCGTGCCATCGGTCACGTCGTCCTGCATCTTCAGGCCCCACTGGGCGAAGCCGGCCTTCTCGAAATCGCCGCCATAGCCGCGCGATCCGCGATAGTTGGGCTGCAGCACGCCATAGCCGCGGCTGGCGATCATCTGGGCCAGGTAGTCGAAGCTCAGAATGTCGCGGGTCGAGGGGCCGCCATGGGGCAGCACGACGAACGGGATCGGCCGCTTGTCCGCCATCGTCCGGCCTGGCGGCAGCGTGACATAGCCGTGGATGGTCAGCCCGTCGCGCGCCTGATAGGCGATCGGCGTGACCGGCGCCAGCGCCGTCTCGGGAATATCCGGCCGGATTGCGCCCAGCGGCTCCAGCGCCGCGTTGTTCTTGGTGCGGGTCAGGATGAAATAGGCCCCCGGCCGGTTGCCGCCCGCGGCCAGCACCAGCAGCCGGCGCCCGTCGATGGCGGAATCGACGACGGACGTGTGGTATTGCGGCAGCGCCGCGGCGACCTGCTCGGCATCCTGGCGGAAGCTCGGGTCGGTATAGACCATCGTCGGTTCGTCGATCGTATAGCCGTATCCCAGCGGCAGGCCGCGATCGACGACCAGGCTGTCGATGTCGGCGTCGGGCACGCTGGCATAGGCTTCCATCAGCCGGTCGGTGGCGACGTCATAGCGATAGACCGCGCGACGCCCGGTTTTCTCGGTCGAGGCGACCCACAAGGTCCCGGGGTCGCGGCCGATGGCGAGCACGGCGAATTTCGATGCATCCGCCGCCGGCAGCTGCCGGATCAGCCGGAAGGGCTGATCCGCGTCGTCGCGGTAATAGACCTTGATCATGCCGTCATCGACGGCGGTGCCCAGCCGGACCTCGCCCTTGGCGTCGGTCTTCCAGCTGGCGATCCGGTTTTCCCCGCTGACGATCGTGCGCCGGCGGCCGGTCTCGATCGCGACCTTGACCACGTCGGGGGAATCGCCGTCCGGCCGATAGGCGGCGACCAGAATATGGGCCGGGTCCTCGGGCAGCATGTCGATGACCCGGTCCTGGCCGAAATCGACCGCCCGTTCGGCCGTCGGCTCGACCAGCGGCACCGCGTTGCGGCCATTGAGGTCCAGCGCCACCAGCTTGCTCTGGGTACGCAGCTCGTCGCCGCGCGACTGGCCCTGGGTATAGACCTCGACGATCAGCCGGTCCGGGTTCTTCCAGGCAAAGGACCGCACCTCATAGCTGCCGGGGCACACGGCCCGGCCTGTGTCGTCGCCCTGCGTCCCCAGCCTGTGGATCACCAGGCAGCGGCGTCCCTTGATCGACGACAGAAACGCCATCGTCTCCCCATCGGGCGACAGGCGCGGCGATTCGATCGAGGGCAGCTTGCCGTAAGCCTCGACCGGCACCGGTCCCGCGGCATGCGCCGACACGGACGACAGGAGGGTGGAGAACAACCCAAGGACGCGCAGAAAACCCGTCAACCCAGACCTCTAAAAGAACCCGCATAATTTATACGCGGATTTTCCTGAAGAGTTGGGGGGACTGTTACGCGCAGGCAAGCGAAAATTCGATATCTACGACCGCGACACCTGCAGCCAGGCGAAATAGCGGTCGACGCCGTCGGCGATGGCGCCGGCGATCTGCTGCTGGTGGCGCGGGTCGGCCAGGGCGCGGGCGTCGGCCATGTCCGAGAGATAGCCCATCTCGATCAGGATCGAGGGGATGTCCGGCGATTTCAGCACGGCGAAGCCGGCGGCGCGGTGCGGCGTCGTGGGCAGCAGCATGACGCCGTGGCGCTCCAGTGAATCCGCCATCATCCCGGCCAGCCGGTTGCCGTCATTCACCGTCTCGCGCACCGTCAGGTCGACCAATATGCCGGCGACATCGTCGCTCTGGTCGCCGAGCGCGACCCCGCCAATCGCGTCGGCCCGGTTCTCGCGCTGGGCATAGCGCTCGCTCTCGGCGTCCGACGCGGTCTCCGACAATGTGTAGATCGAGGCGCCGCGGGTCGATTTGTCGGCCACGGCCGAGTCCGCGTGCAGCGAGATGAACAGGTTGCCGTGCGCCGCCCGCGCCCGCGCCACCCGCTCATGCAGCTTCAGATAGACATCGCTGTCGCGCGTCAGCACCACCTTGTAGCGCCCGGTCGCCTCCAGCGTGCGGGCCAGGATGCGCGCGGTCGCCAGGGTGATCTCCTTCTCGTGATAGCCGGCGACGCTCTCCGCTCCCGGATCGATACCGCCGTGACCGGCATCGATCACGATGGTGCGCTTGGGCGAGATGATCGATTCCATCGTCGGCCCCTTGCCCTTCCTGGGCGGGGGCGGGCTCACGACGTTGACCGGGGGGGCGACCGGCTCGTCACGCGCCTCCGGCTCCGGCTCGACCGGCCGCGGCGGCGGCTTCAGCGCGACGGGCTTCACGGCTGCCGGTTTCTCGGGCGGAGCTGCGGGCGGCGGCTCATCGATCAGCGCGCCGATCTCGTCGGGTCCGTCGTCATGCGGCACGGGCCGGGCCACCGGCGCTGGCGGTCTCGGCAGGGGCAACGAGGCCGCGCGGGTGACCGCCGCGGCGCCCGGCGCAAGCTCGATCAGCACGCGCCCGCCCGACAGGGCCTGGCTACTCACGATCGTCGCCGGCCGTGTCAGATCGAAAACCAACCGGACGCCGCCGCCGATCTGCTCGGCGTGATAGGCGCGGACAAGCCCCACACCGGTCGAGACCGTCGAGGCCGGAATCAGCTTCACGCCGTCGAAGTCGACCGCGATCCGGTCCGGCGCGAGCGTCACGGCGTGATGCGGCGCTGCCTGGCCGACACCGATCGTGACCTTGGTGCTGGCTGCGTTCGCGGTCAGCTGCACGGCGAACAGGGGTGCGCCGGCGCGGGCTTCCGCCTGCGACAAAGTCAGCACGGTCAAGCCCAAAATCAGCGCGCACCAATATCGAATCACGATCGTCGCCATCGCAAACTCAATGTCGGAATTTTAGATTTCTCAGGTTATTACGACGAATCTATCAGATTCGATCTTATCTTGTCGCGCTAAACCTGCAATATAAAGCCATAGCGATGGTCCGTGTCGGCGAAATCAAACATTGAGCCGAAATGATCCACAGGCTATGGTAGAACACGCGACACGGAGTGTGACGCGGCGGTCGATGAAAATCTCCCATTTCGCTGCGATCCGGACGAGCCTTTGAGGCTCGGGATTGCGGTGAGCGAGGGGGCCGGCCAGCCCCGCGGAACCTCCATTGAGTTTTATGTTTCAATCGCAGCGAAACCGGCTGTTTGCCGGCTTTCGATGACGCACCCGCCCTGGCCGCTTCTTGAGCGCTGTTTGTCGGGTATCGAATCGAATGTCAGCGCTGCAAGCAGAAGGACCTGATCCCCAACCCGCTTGTCGCGAAGGGGGTGGCGATCAGGAGTCCTTCAGAGGATTTATTATGACAAAAAGAATGCTGATCGACGCGACCCATCCCGAAGAAACAAGGGTGGCAGTCGTCGATGGCACGCGCCTTGAAGAGTTCGACTTCGAAATGGCGGCGCGCCGCCAGATCAAGAGCAACATCTATCTGGCGAAGGTGACACGGGTCGAACCCTCGCTGCAGGCGGCCTTCGTCGAATATGGCGGCAACCGCCACGGCTTCCTGCCCTTCCCCGAAATCCACCCCGATTATTACCGCATCCCGGTCGGTGACCGCCCGGTCCGCGAGCGGGACCTTCCGCCGCGTGGCGGCGAAGACTTTCCCCACGGACATGAGGACGCGCCGGAGGCCTCGCCTCTGGACGTCTCGCCCCTGGACGCCTCGGACGAAGACGTCCGGCACGCCGGCGACGAAGCGCCCGCCGCCGAGGCCGAGGCCATCGAGGAGACGGTCGAGGCAGAGCTCGCCGGCGATGCCGGTCACGGTGGCACGGGTCATGACGACGCGGGTCATGACGACGTGGGCCACGACGACCCGGACCGCGATGACGGTGACGTCATGGCGGAGGCCGCGGCGGCCGACCCGGTCGTGTCCGAGGAGGCCCCGGCCGAGGCGCATGCTTTCGCCGAGGAAGACCGGCGCGAGCCCGAGCACGGTGAGTTCGCCGACGGCGGTGTCGAGGAGATCACGCTGGAAAGCGGCGCCGTCGGCGATGCCGCCACGGGCGAGGTCGTGCCGCTCGAGGAGCCGGTGACGCTCGATGTCGTCGGCGGCGACGAGGTCGAGGACCAGCAGCGCCGCCGCCGCTCGCAGATGCCGCATTACAAGATCCAGGAGGTGATCAAGCGCCGCCAGATCATGCTGGTGCAGGTGTCGAAGGAGGAGCGCGGCAACAAGGGCGCCGCGGTCACCACGTTCCTGTCGCTGCCCGGCCGCTATTGCGTGCTGATGCCCAACACGTCGCGCGGCGGCGGCGTCAGCCGCAAGATCGCCAACCCGGCCGACCGCAAGCGGATGAAGGAGCTGATTTCGGACCTCGAGGTGCCGGACGGCATGTCGGTCATCCTGCGCACGGCCGGCGTCGAGCGCTCCAAGGCCGAAATCAAGCGCGACCTCGAATATCTGCTGCGCCTCTGGGAGAACATCCGCACGCTGACGCTGGAATCGACCGCGCCGGCGCTGATCTATGAAGAGGGCAACCTGGTCAAGCGGGCGATCCGCGACCTCTATGCCAAGGATATCGATTCGATCGAGATCGCCGGCGAGGAGGGCTACCGCCAGGCCAAGGACTTCATGCGCATGCTGATGCCCAGCCATGCCAAGCGGGTCCAGCCCTATCGCGACCCGTCGATTCCGCTGTTCTTCCGCTATCAGGTCGAAAGCCAGATCGACCTGATCCACAACCCGGTCGCCCATCTGAAGTCCGGCGGCTATATCGTCATCAACCAGACCGAGGCGTTGGTCTCGATCGACGTCAACTCGGGCCGCTCCACCCGCGAGCGCAATATCGAGGAGACGGCGGTCAAGACCAACTGCGAGGCGGCGGACGAAATCGCCCGCCAGCTGCGCCTGCGCGACCTCGGCGGCCTGATCGTCATCGACTTCATCGACATGGAGAACCAGCGCAACCAGCGCGAAGTGGAAA
>CAZNNJ010000296.1:0-466 GCA_964574305.1 uncultured Rhodospirillales bacterium
CTGCAAGTCACTTGAATGAAATTCAAGCGGGCAACGCGCTCATCGTTCTGCCGGTTTGCCCCATTTCACCATGGACTTGCAGGAAATGTGCCAGCGTCTGGCGCCGGCGGGTCAGCCCGATTTTTGAGCAACAACTTGCATGATGCGCAAGATTTTTGCATCGTACCGCACGCAAAATGGGCAAAGGCCCGGTTTTGCGGCATCGGCCCGTTGGCATGCCGCTTGCAGATATCGGGACGGAATTTTCAGCGCAGATGGGGTGCGCGTGATCGCGAACGATGTGACGAACGGATCAGAAGGTGGGCGGCGTGTTCACCCACACGACACGGCAGACCGCGTCGCCGGCGGCGCGGTAGCGGTGCGTCAGGTCGGAGCGGAAGAAGAAGCTGTCGCCGGGCTTCAGGATATTGACGGAATCGCCGACGATCAGCTCCATCTCGCCTTCGAGGAAATAGCCGACCCCCGC
>CAZNNJ010000296.1:476-6838 GCA_964574305.1 uncultured Rhodospirillales bacterium
CTCCGGAGAGGCCTGGATTCGAAATCGGTTCGCGGACAATTCCACAATCGTGAGACACGCGCCATCGACGGCGATCGAGCCGCCGGTGGCGAGGTCCTTGTTGGGCAGCGAGGTCGCAATCCACAAGTCAGTGGAATCCCCATGGATGATTTGCTCGACAGTTCCAATATCCTCAATCAAGCCGGTGAACATTTGCCTAGCGGCTTATAGCCGACCTCCTCGCCCTCATGCTGGAACGGGCCGTTATAGGCGCTGCCCGGCAGCAGGATGGTGATCATGCCCTCCAGCCGCCGGTTCTCGGCATAGGGCACCAGCACCTCGGCCTTCTCCCCCGGCACGCCGCGGCCGATGGTGAGCCGGTCCTGCGGCGTATAGATCACGAGCGGGCTGGGCACCGTATCCTCGAACAGCGCGACCGTGCTGACGCCGAGCGCGCTCGCCACCCGGTGGAGCGTTGCCAGCGACGGGTTGGTCAGGTTGTTCTCGACCCGCGACAGCAGGCTTTCCGAGCAGTCGGACGCGACCGCCAGGTCCTTGAGCCGCATGCGCTTGGCCAAGCGGAAATGGCGGACGCGGCCGCCGACCCTGGGCAGGTCGCCGTCGGATGGCTGGGCTTTGGCAACTGGCTGAGGCAGCGAACGTTCCCCCTGAACACGCGGCGCAAGCGCCACGAAAGCTTGGACTTTGGCAAGTTTATAGCGGCGATTCGGCGCCCCGCAAACGCTCTCGACAGTTTCCGACTTGAATCAGGCGCAATCAACTTGAATGGACGGATGACATGACAGTGACGCTGCCCGCCACCCAGGACATGGTCGCCGCGCTCGACCGCCCGACCGAGCTGGCGGAGAACCTGCCGCGCGAGGCCTATACCGACCCGGCGTTCTTCAGGCTGGAGATCGAGCGTGTGTTCGGCCGCAACTGGACCTATGTCGGGGCGGCGGGCGAGATGCCGAACCCGGGCGACGCCATCCCGCTGACCCTGGGCGACATGCCGATCGTGCTGGTGCGCCAGCGCGACGGGGCAATCAAGGCCTTCCACAATGTCTGCCGCCATCGCGGCCCGATCCTGGTGCGCGAGCCGGCCAGATCGCAGAACGCGCTGATCTGCCCCTATCATGCCTGGGCCTATGACCTGGACGGGGAGCTGAAGCGCACGCCCGCCTATATGGGCTCGGGCCGTCACGATTCCGGGCCGCTCGACAAGAGCTGCATGGGGCTGACGGAGATACGCTGCGACATCTGGCGCGACGGCGTCTTCATCAACCTGTCGGGCGATGCCGGGCCGCTGGCCGACGTCTATGCCCCGCTGGAACAGCGCTGGGCCCATCACGACCTGTCGCTGCTGCGCTATGGCGGGTCGCAGCGCCTGCGCATAAACGGCAACTGGAAGCTGGCGATGGAGAATTTCCAGGAGGGCTATCACCTACCGATGACCCATCCGTTCCTCAACTCCCTCTCGTCGCTGGAGAACCATTACAGCGTCGTCGAGCCGGCCTATCAGGGCCAGGGCAGCCATTATTACGACACGGTGCAGGCCGGCCACGGCGACCTGCCGAACTTCCCCGATCTGCCGGAATACTGGGCGCACCGCGCCGAATATCCGGCGGTGCTGCCCAACCTGATGTTCGGCATGCATCCCGACCATTTCCTGTTCTTCGGCGTCATCCCGATCTCCCCCTCGGAGACCGAGGAGGTGTTCCATTTCTATTTCATCGGCGACGAAGCGCTGGAGGGGAAGCACGCCGCGATGCGCGCGCGGGTGATGAGCAACCTCTCATCGATCAATGCCGAGGATATCGGCATCGTCGAGAGCATGCAGGCCGGGCGCCACTCACCCGCCTTCGTGAAGGGCCCGTTCTCCCCCTATCAGGAGGCGACCTTGCACCAGTTCCAGCTCAAGATCGCCCGGATGCTGGACGTTGCCTGACATGGCCGCGACCAGCGTCCGCCGCCTGTTCGTCCTGCTCTGCGGCTTCGAGTTCCTGCCCAAGAGCATCTCGACCCGCGACATGGGCGAGCACTTCATCATGAGCGAGCCGATCTCGGCCTATCTGCTGGATACGGAAAGCGGCTGGATCCTGCTCGACACCGGCTTCGACCCGGCCAATGTGCGGGACCTCGCGACGATGGACCGGCATTTCTTCAGCAAGGGCATCTATCCGCCGCTGGTCGCGCCAGAGCATCGGCTGGACCGGCAGCTGGCGCAGATCGGCATCGGGTTCGATGACGTGCGGCACGTCGTCCTGACCCACCTGCATTTCGACCATACCGGCTATCTGAAATACTTCCCGCACGCCAAGGTCTCGATCCAGCGGCGCGAGCATGAATTCGGCTTCGGCGGCAGGACGACGATCGCCAATATCGTCTCCGACTTCGACCTGCCTTCGGTCCAGTGGGACCTGGTCGACGGCGACTGGGAGGTGGTGCCCGGCCTCACCATGATCGACACGCGCGGCCATACCGAGGGGCATCAGTCCGCAGTGGTCGAGCTGCCCAATTCCGGCACCGTCGTCCTGCCCTTCGATGCCGGCGATCTTCAGGAGAATTTCGACCACGACATCCTGCCCGGGGAGTCGGTCGACGACGCAGCGGCGATGGCGGCGATCCGGCGGCTGAAGGCCATCGTCGCCGAGACCGGCGGCCGGATGATCCTATTCCACGACCCGGTGGCGATCCAGAGCACCACCCTCGCCCCCGCCTTCTACGACTGAGGAGTCCGCATGGAAGCGAAGAAGTTCCACCTGGCATGGTTCGCCCATTTCGCGGTCGACGAATGGCTCGACCCATTTGCATCGGCGGGCGGCAATCCGTGGGACGGCAAGTTCTATCTGGAGATGGCGCGGACCCTGGAGCGGGCGTGCTTCGACTATATCATGTTCGAGGACACGCTGATGGTGTCCGATGTCTATACCGGCACGACCGAGCCTTATCTGAAGGAAGCGATCCATGTGCCCAAGCACGACCCGGCGCCGCTGGCGGCGATGATCGGGTCGCAGACGTCGAAGATCGGTGTTGTCGCCACGCTCTCCACCCTGGGCTATCCGCCGTTCCTGCTGGCGCGGCTCTGCGCCACCATCGACCATATCGCCGGCGGCCGATTCGGCTGGAACATCGTAACCAGCGGCGAGGACTTGGCGGCGCAGAATTTCGGCATGGAACAGATCACCGCCCACGACACGCGCTATGAGATGGCTGACGAATATGTCGACCTGGTGAACCAGCTGTTCGCGTCTTGGGATCCGGACGCGATCGTGCGCGACCGCGACAGCGGCACCTATGCCGACTTCCGCAAGGTCCGCCCGATCCATTTCGAGGGGAAGTTCTACAAATCGCGCGGCCCGCTGAACACCGCGCCGATGCCGCAAGGCCGGCCGGCCTATGTGCAGGCCGGCGGCTCCCCGCGCGGGCGGGACTTCGCCGCCAAGCATGCGGATTCGGTGATCTGCGCCGCCAAGGGCGTGAAGGGCATGAAATCCTTCCGCGACGATATCCGCGCCCGGGCGGAAAAGTTCGGGCGCGACCCGGACGACATCAAGATGCTGTTCCTGTTCGCCCCGGTGCTGGGCGCGACCCGCGCCGAGGCCGAGGCCGAGAACGAGCGGGGCCTGGACTCCAGCCGCTTCCACCATCATGCGCTGGCGCTGCACAGCGCGTTGTCCGGCATCGACCTGTCGCAGTTCGACCTAGACAAGCCGCTGCCGGAGATGACGACCAACGGCTCGATCGCCTCGCTGGCCGGCTTCGCCCAGTTCGGCAGCGGCAAGACGCTGAAGCAGCTGATCCGCGAGGGCGGCAAGGCGAGCTGCCTGGATTGCGTCGGCACGGTCGAGGATGTCGCCGACCAGATGGCAGCGGCGATGGCGGAGGTCGGCGGCGACGGCTTCCTGATCCGCCAGCCTTTCCACGACATCAACCGCCGCTATATCCTCGAGATCGCCGAGGGGCTGGTGCCGGCCCTTCAGCGCCGGGGGCTGGTACGCACCGAATATACCGCCCCTACCCTGCGGCAGACACTGCGCGAGTTCTGATGCATCATCTGCTCCAATCCAGCCCGGAAACCTGCCATTGGGGCTTTTTCGACGCCGCCCTGCCGCCGGTCATGACGGTCGGGTCAGGCGACACGGTGACGATCGAGGCGATCTCAGGCGCCGGCGAGATCATGCCGCCGCCAGCCGGCTGCGAGGTGCTGCCCGAGCATGCGGCGGTGCTGGGCGCGCTCCAGCCCAGGCTGGGGCCGCATATATTGACCGGACCGGTCGCGGTCGAGGGCGCGATGCCGGGCGACGTGCTGGAGGTCGAGATCCAGGCGGTGGACCTGCGGCAGAACTGGGGCTGGAACGTCATCCGCCCGTTCCGCGGCACCCTGCCCGAGGATTTTCCCAAGACCAAGATCTGGCACTCGGGCATCGACATCAACCGGCGTGTGGGCACGCTGCCATGGGGACCGGAGGCGGCGCTGCGCCCCTTCTTCGGCATCATGGGCGTCGCCCCCGCCCCCAGCCTCGGCGCGCTGGGCTCGATCGAGCCGCGCGAATATGGCGGCAACATGGACCTGAAGGAGCTGGTCGCCGGCACCAAGCTCTACCTGCCGGTCTGGGCGCCCGGCGCGCTGTTCTCGGTCGGCGACGGCCATGCGATCCAGGGCGACGGCGAGGTCTGCCTGACCGCGCTGGAGACGGCGCTCAGCGGCACCTTCAAGCTGACGCTGCGCCGGGATATGAAACTTTCCCTGCCCATCGCCGAGACGCCGACCCATGCCATCACCCTGGCCTTCGACCCGGACCTGGACGATGCCGCCAAGCAGGCGCTGCGGGCGATGATCGCCCTGATCGTGGCCCGCGCCGGCATTCCGGCCGACGACGCCTATATGCTGTGCAGCCTGGTCGCCGACGTGCATGTCACCCAGCTGGTCGACGGCAACAAGGGGGCGCATGTGATGATCGACAAACGCTGGCTGAACAGCCCCGAGGCGCTCAAGGCGGCGGGCGTCCCGCTGTGAGCCGCGACTTCGAGGCGCCCGGCCGGTCCCGGGCGATGTCGGCGCGCGGCATGGCCGCGACCTCCCACCCCGCCGCAACCCTGGCCGCGCTCGACGTGCTGCAATCCGGCGGCAACGCCATGGACGCCGCCGTCGCCGCCTGCGCGGTGCAATGCGTGGTCGAGCCGGGATCGACCGGGATCGGCGGCGACTGCTTCGTGCTCTACGCCCCCAAGGGGGGCGCCGACATCGTCGCCTTCAACGGCTCCGGCCGCGCCCCCGCCGCCGCGACCGGGGAACGGCTGCGCGCCGAGGGCTTGACCGAGATCGGCCGCCAGTCGCCGCATGCGATCACCGTGCCCGGTGCAGTCGACGCCTGGAGCCAGCTGCTGCGCGACCACGGCACGCGCGAGCTTGGCGGCCTGCTCCAGCCCGCCATCGCCTACGCCCGCGACGGCTATGCGGTGGCGCCCCGCGTCCATCTGGAATGGACCGACCAGGCCCAGGTGCTGGCCAACGATCCCAACACGCGCGCGGTGTTCCTGCCGGGCGGCAAGCCGCCGGCGCCGGGCACGATCCACCGCCAGCCGGCCCTGGCCGCCACGCTGGAAATCCTGGCCGAAAAAGGCCGCGACGGCTTCTATTCCGGGCCGGTGGCCGAGGACATCGTCACCTATCTGCGCTCGCTCGGCGGGCTGCATGCGCTGGAGGATTTCGCTGCCGCGCGAGGCGAGTATGTGACGCCGATCAAGACCCGGTTCCGCGATTACGAGGTCTATGAATGCCCGCCGAACGGCCAGGGCATTATCGCGCTGATCATCCTCAATATCCTGTCGGGCCTGCCGCACGACGCCGACCCGCTGTCGGCCGAGCGGCTGCATCTGGAGATCGAGGCGACACGGCTGGCCTATACCCTGCGCGACGCCTATCTGGCCGACCCGGCGCAGGCCAGCGTCGATGTCGACTGGCTACTGTCAGAGAAGCTGGCTGCTGAGCTGCGCGGCCGGATCAAGGACACGGCGACGGTGCCGATCCCGCCCATCGACATGCCGGAACATCGGGACACGGTCTATCTGACGGTCGTCGACGGCGACCGCAATGCGGTCAGCTTCATCAACTCGCTGTTCCACCAATATGGCAGCGGCCGGATGGCACCCAGGAGCGGGGTGCTGCTGCACAATCGCGGCATGAGCTTCTCGCTCAAAGCCGGCCATCCGAACGAGATCGCGCCGGGCAAGCGGCCGATGCACACGATCATCCCCGGCATGCTGGTGCGGGACGGGCGCGCGCAGATGCCGTTCGGCGTGATGGGTGGCCACTATCAGGCGATGGGCCACGCCCATCTGCTCAGCAAGTTCATCGACTACGGGCTGGACCTGCAGAG
>CAZNNJ010000297.1:0-6817 GCA_964574305.1 uncultured Rhodospirillales bacterium
GCGGCCGACGCGCTGATGGGCGCGGCCTACGGCTCGGCCGGGGAGCGTTGCATGGCGATCTCGGTCGCCGTGCCGGTGGGCGAGCGGACGGCGGATGCGCTGATCGAACGGCTGGTGCCCCGGGTGCGTGGTCTCAAGGTCGGTCCCGGCACGGACCCGGAGGCCGAGATGGGTCCGCTGGTGACCGGCGCGCATCGCGACAAGGTCGCTGCCTATATCGACCAGGGCGTGGCCGAAGGGGCCGAGTTGGTGGTCGACGGGCGGGGCCTGCGCCTCCAGGGCTACGAGAACGGCTTCTTCCTGGGCGGCTCGCTGTTCGACCGGGTGACCCCCGACATGCGGATCTACAAGGAGGAGATTTTCGGTCCGGTCCTCTCGGTGGTGCGGGCGGACAGCTTCGACACCGCGCTCGACCTCGTGAACAGGCACGAATTCGGCAACGGCACGGCGATCTTCACCCGCGACGGTGATACGGCGCGCGCCTTCCTGTCCCAGGTCCAGGCCGGCATGGTCGGGGTCAATGTGCCGATCCCGGTGCCGATGGCCTTCCATTCCTTTGGCGGCTGGAAACGCTCGCTGTTCGGCGACCACCATATCCACGGGCCTGAGGGTGTGCGCTTCTATACGCGGCTCAAGACCGGCACCATCCGCTGGCCGACCGGCATCCGCGCTGGGGCTGAGTTCATCATGCCGACGATGAAGTAGCCATGCTCGCCGGCTATTCGGTCCTGGTGACCGGTGCCTCCGAAGGGATCGGCCGCGGCATTGCGATGGCGGCGGGCATGGCTGGCGCCGGTGTGGTGGTGAGCGCGCTTGGGACCCAGTCGCCCGAAGCCGTCGCCGAGGAAATTCGTGCCCGCGGCGGCCGCGCGGTTTCCGCTGTATGCGACGTTACGCAAAGGGCCGATATCGAGGCCGCCGTCGCGGTCGCGCAGGGGGTGTTCGGCCGTCTCGATGCCGTCATTCACAATGCCAACGATACCGGCGCGGGAGCGCGCACGGTCCAGGACATCGCCGACAGCCATTGGCAGCCGTCGCTCTCGGTGGGGCTGCGGCCGATCTTCTATTCGGCGCGGGCAGCCTTGCCTGCCCTCATCGAAAGCGCCGGTTGCATGATCGTCCTGACCTCGCAGTCGGGGATCGACGGGACGGTGACCCTGCCGGTCTATTCGGCGGTGAAGGGCGCGCAGCGCGCCCTGGTAAAAAGCCTGGCGCGCGAATGGGGGCCGCTGGGCGTGCGCGTCAATGCCGTCGCGCCCTCGGCGATGACCCCGGCGCAGGAGGCCTATCTCAAGCGCGAGCCGCATATGCGCGCTCACCTCATCGCCCGCTCGCCGCTCCGCCGCATGGGCGATGCCGAAAACGACATCGGGCGGGCGGTGGGCTTCCTGATCTCGCGCCAGAGCGGCTTCGTCACCGGCCAGACGCTGGTGGTCAACGGCGGCGCCTTGACGCTGTAGGGTGGGCTGAGCGCAGCGATGCCCACCATCGGGCGCGGTGGGCATCGCTGCGCTCAGCCCACCCTACGATTGCAACCGTCGCATGCGCGGTCAGCGGGGCGTTATTTCCCGTCCACGCTGAAGGCGAGCAGCGCGTTCCCCGCCGGCCCGTAATAGCCGCCACCGGAATTCACATAGAGCATTCCGCCCGACGCGATCTGTCCGAAACCGTTCACCGCCCCGCCATGGGCCTTGCCGCCATTGACGGCGTCGAAGGCGTGGCCAGTGTCGAAATCCCAGACGACTTTTCCGTCGGCGGCCTGATAGGCGCGCATATGGCCGTCGAGCGCGCCGGAAAAGACGATGCCGGGAATGACCGTGACGGCGGCCGGCTGCGCCGCGGAGCAGCTGAGCGTGCCCCAGCCGCAGACCGGCGGCGGCGCGGCCACGTGCCAGATTTTGGCGCCGGTGGAGAGCGACACGGCATTGAGCCCGCCCTCGGGCCGGGGCGGCCTCCCAGGCTCGGGAATCACCGTGCTTGCCTGGACGTCGGAGATCGCGACATAGAGGCGTTCGGCGTCGGCGGCGATGCCATGCTCCACGCCGCCAAAGGCGCCGCCCTCGCCGAGCCTGACCTTCCAGACGATCTTGCCGTTGCTGTCGGGGTCGAAGGCGAAGACGACCCCGCTTTTCTGGCCGGCCAGGACGAGCTGCTTGCCGCCGGGCAGGGTCTTCAGCACGGTCGCGGCGGCGAAGTCGATATCCTGGCCCTGCTCGTCCGGGCAATTGCCGGTGTGCGGCTCCACGCAGACGACAAAGACATCCTTGTTCGCCTGCGTCGCCCAGATCCGCTTACCGGTATCGAGATCGAACGCCATCACCGCGTCGCTGGTGCCGGTGTCGGCGCCGCTATAGAAGTTGCCGGTGCCGACATAGATGCGGTTGCGCCTGGCGTCGATCGTCGGCGAGGCCCAGGTCGGCGCGCCGGACGGGCCGAACATTTGCGTGCCGGCCGAGTTCACCTTCAGCTTCGCCGGCTCGTTTGGAATCGTATAGGCCTTCCACACGATCTTGCCGGTCGCCCCGTCGAGCGCGACCAGCGCGCCGCGGAACGTGCAGCAGGGATAGGCCGAGTCGACCGCGGCCGATTCCTCACCCGATGAGACGGGGGCATAGACCCTGCCCTTATAGAGCCTGGGCGATCCGCGCACCTGCGCCAGCGGATGGGGATCGGCCTTGACCGTCCATAGCGGCTGGCCGGTCAGGGCGTCGACCGCGTGAACTGAGCCCGCCATGTCGCCGAACGCGGCGATCGTCTTGTTTCCCGCCGTGCCCACTGCAATCGCGGTCTTGACCGGCGCGCCGGCGTCGGTCGTCCAGTAGGTGCAGCCGGTCCTGGCGTCGAGCGCGAAAATCTGTCCGGTCACCCCGGCGACGAACAGCATATTGCCGACCCGCGTCGGCTGGCCCACCGCCTCGCTGCCGGGATAGGCGAAAGCCCATTTGAGCTTCAGCCGCGGCACGTCGGCTGCGGTGAAACCCGGATCGGGCTGGAAGTGCGTGTTCTCCGGATCGCGGCCCCAGCTGCCCCAGTCCGCCGCGGTCTCGCCGAGCGTCGCCGGCCCCTTGCACAGATTGGCGCGCGGATCGGGCGTGGGCCAGCCGGCGCTGGTCTTGTAGGTCACGAAGATGACGAGCTGGTTGATGTCCTCCGGGCTCAGCCCTTCGGCCTGCTGGCGCATGGGGCCTTTGGTCAGCGTCTGCAGCACCTGGTCGGCGGAGAGGTGGCTCAGCACATAATGCGGCGGGATGCGGCCCGTCGGATGATCGTGGCAGGCGGCACAACGCTGGGCGAACAGCTCGGCACCGCGCGCCGCCGTATCGATTGCCGCCTCGCTGCCCGCGCGCGCCGTCCCGGCCAGCAGGCCAAGCATGACCAGCAACAACCCACCGATGCCCTTCATCCCGCCCCTCCCACGCCGCCGGCATGTCCGGCGTCTTCTCGGTTTGCGTCATCAAGCACACGGTCTATGCATAGCGCAAACAGAACGCGTCGCGGCGGCCGGGGAGGGACAGCGTGATGAAATTCGATCTTCTGGTCCGCAACGGGATGGTCGTTGACGGCACGGGGGCCGCCCGCGTTGAGGCCGATGTCGGGATCGTCGGCGGACGGATCGCCGCGATCGGACGGCTGGACGCCACCGCCGAGGCGACGATCGAGGCGGACGGTCTGGTGGTTGCGCCCGGCTTCGTCGATCCACGTACGCATTACGACGCGCAGATCTCCTGGGACCCGCTGCTCAGCTGCTCGTCCTGGCACGGGATCACCACCGTCGTCACCGGCAATTGCGGCGTCGGCTTGGCACCCGTGCGTCCGGCCGCGCGCGAAACGGTGATGTGGGACATGGTCAATCTCGAAGCCATCCCCTACGAGGCTCTCGCCCAAGGCCTGACTTGGGACTGGGAGAGCTTCCGGGGGCTGCGTAGGCTGTGAATTCATAAACGGAGTGACCGCTTCCGTCCCGAGTTGGTCCTCTGACGGTTGATTGCGCGATCCCGAAACCGGACGTTCCGCAATCGCCTCATCCTTCGGGCAAGCCGCTTTCAGCCATGTGCTACCGCCTTACCCTGACGATGAATCATCTGCGCGGCATTCTTGGAGGCTTCGACTCGGGACGGACTAAGTCTTCGATAATTTATCATTAAAATATATTATACTTATATATATGCCGCACACTTAAAGTTTCTTTTAGACTCGCAAATAACTGTATTTTGAATTCCCGGATTCGAGTATGCTGCTTTACCAACGACAATGAAGTAGTTTACGCGGCCGGACGGCACGAAGATCGTGATCAACATCGGCACCATCCAAGGCTACGCGCCGGTGTCATCCGACCCGAATTCTCCATTGGGCAAGTTGCGTCCACTGGAACGCGTCTAGTGCTTGGCGGCGGCCATCGGGCGGACTCGAAACGGTCGATCAGGTCACCGCGATCATCAATCGCCAAGTCTCGAAATGACAGGTCTTCAATTTCGTGGGCGCGGTCGCGCCACCACATTTGGGAGGAAACCATGGCAAGACATCCGTTGAAGGGTAGTGCGAAAACTTTGCTGCCCGGCGCGCAGGTCGGCGGCGACGCCGATCCGGCCGAACGGCTCGAGGTCAGCGTTCGGTTGCGCCGCAAGGATCAGGCTGGCTTCAAAAGCCAGCTGACGGCCATAACCGCCGGCGGGCAGCACATTTCGCGCGCAGACTTTGCCGAGCGATTTGGCGCCGACCCGGCGGACATTGCCGCGGTGGAAGATTTCGCCACCACCTACGGGGTTCATGCGGTCCAGAAGGACCGCGCGCGACGCACGGTCGTGCTCTCGGGAACGGTGGCGCAGTTCAACAAGGCGTTCGGCGTTAACCTGAAGCAGGTCGAGCATGAAGAGGGGGGCTTTCGAGGACGGGAAGGTGAAATCTCGCTGCCCGACACGCTGGTCGGCAAAGTGGAGGCGGTGCTCGGACTGGACGATCGTCCCGTGGCGCGGCCGCATTTCCGCCGGCACCAGCCGCCAGGCAACGTGATCTGGCATGCAACCAGTAAAAACGAGGCGACATCCTTTCCGCCCAACCAAGTGGCGTCGCTCTACCAATTTCCGAGCGGCACCGGAGCAGGACAGACAGTGGCCTTGATCGAACTGGGCGGCGGCTATCGCAGGGCCGACCTGACCGCGTATTTCAAATCGCTGGGCATCAAGAAACCCAAGGTGACCTCCGTCTCCGTCGACCATGCCAAGAACCAACCCACCGGCGATGGGAACGGCCCGGATGGCGAAGTGCTACTGGACATTGAGGTGGTGGGGGCAGTCGCACCGGAGGCGCATATCGTCGTGTACTTTGCGCCCAACACCGATGCGGGTTTTCTCGATGCCATTACGACCGCGCTGCATGACGAGAAGCACAAGCCGTCGGTGATTTCGATCAGCTGGGGCGGCCCGGAATCGTCTTGGACGCCGCAGTCGCTCGCCTCCTACGATGCGGCATTCCAGTCGGCGGCAGCGCTGGGCGTCACGGTGATCGTGGCGTCGGGCGACAATGGGTCAAGCGACGGAGTCCATGGTGGTGGCAACCATGTCGACTTCCCGGCGTCGAGCCCGCATGTGCTTGGGGCTGGCGGAACACGCATCGCTGCCGCGAACGGGAAGATCGACGCGGAAGCGGTATGGAACGACGGCGCCAATGGCGGCGCCGGCGGTGGCGGGGTCAGCGAGGTCTTCGCGGTGCCGAGCTGGCAGCAAGGGCTGGAGACGACCACGACAGGCGGTGGCAAGAAGGCGTTGACCAAGCGCGGCGTGCCGGACATTTCCGGCGATGCCGACCCCGAAAGCGGCTACATCGTGCGTGTCGATGGCAGCGATGCAGTGATCGGCGGAACGAGCGCCGTCGCGCCGCTTTGGGCCGGACTGTTCGCCATCATCAACGCGCAGAATGGCAAGCCGGTCGGATTCGCCAACCCGATCCTCTACCAGAACCCAAAGGCGATGAACGACGTGACCCAGGGGGACAACGGCAATTTCCAGGCCACATCCGGCTGGGATGCCGCAACCGGCCTGGGGAGCCCAAATGGCGGCAGGATTGCCGCCTTGTTCGCGGGCCAACCCATGGCTTGACGCTTCGCCGTCGGTCGGCCGTGCGTCCGCGCACGGCCGACACGCGGCATCACTTATCTGGTGCCGCGAGCGATCACGGCGGAAAGGGCGCTGCTGAGCGACACTCGTATCAGTCTTGCCGATTGGATGACCGCTTCGGAGCAATGCTGCTGAGCGCCGGAATGGCGGAAGTGGGCGTGAAGCTGTCGATCGTCGCTGCTCGCGCGGATGTCCGCTTCCGCACACTTCTCGCCAAAAGTGGACTGGCAGAAATCCCCCGATCCCGACATTCTGGATTTACGAGTTTACGGCCTAATCCCGATAGCTGCCGTCGATCCTGTCCAGCTTGCGCAGCAGCGCCGGCCATTCGCGCCGGCCGGCGTGGGGGATGACATACCGCTTGTAGAGCGCCTTGGTGTCCTCGATCATCGCATCGGGCAGCTTGCGCATCCGGGCGTGCGTGGACAGCACGGCGAGTTGCACTTTGCAGACCAGCTCCAGCCGATAGATCGTGTCGAAGGCCGCTGCGATGGTCGCTCCCATCGCCAGCAGCCCGTGATTGCGCAGGATCATCACGTCGGCTTCGCCCAGTTCCGCCATCAGCACATCCTGCTCGGCGACGTCGAGCGACAGGCCGTTGAAGTCGTGATAGGCGACCGAGGTGAAGCGCATAGCGCTCTGCACCATGGGCAGCAGGCCGCATTCCAGGGCCGAGACGGCCATGCCGGCCGGCGTGTGGGTGT
>CAZNNJ010000298.1:0-4164 GCA_964574305.1 uncultured Rhodospirillales bacterium
GGCCACACAGACACGGTCGGTTCGGATGCCGTTAATATGCGCCTCGCCCGCCGCCGCGCGGAATCGGTCGCGGCTCAGCTCGAGAAAGACGGCATTCCCGCTGGCGAGATCGAGATCGTCGCCAAGGGCAAGCGCGATCTGCTGGTCCCGACCAAGGACGGCGTGAAGGAGCCGCAGAACCGCCGCGTCGCGATCGTCTATGACACGCCGGCGCCCGTCGTCGCGGCCGAGGAAAAGAAGGAAGAGGCCGCCGCCCCCGCCGCCCCGCCGGAATTCGGTGTCTGGGCCCAGCTCGAGGCCGGCGTCACCGCCAATGTCGACTCGCCGCGCAGTGGCGTCAATTACGGCCACCTGTTCACCGACAAGAGCAATCAGCTGGTGCTGAACCAGTTGCTGCTGACGGCGGAAAAGCCGCTCGACACCAATGCCACCGATTGGGCGCTCGGCTATCGCGTGCAGGGCATGTTCGGCACCGATGCGCGCTACACCCACTTCCTGGGTGAGCTCGACCTCGACATCAAGGACCGGACGCAGGCGGACATCGTGGAGGCCTGGGCGTTCATCCACGCCCCGATCCTGACCGACGCCGGCATGGACATCAAAATCGGCCAATTCGTGACCTATCTCGGCGCCGAGCTGATCGACCCGAGCGGTAATGCCTTCTACTCGAAGTCGTACATCTTCAACTTCGGCATCCCGCTGAAGCATACCGGCGTCATGACGATCACCCACGTCAATCCGACCCTGGATGTCTATCTGGGCGTCGACAGCGGCGTGAATACGTCGCTGAGCGACGGCGACAACAACGGCGGCGCGGCCTTCCAGGGCGGCTTCGGCCTCAACGGCCTGGCCGACGGCAAGCTGACGGTTCTGGCCCTCACCCATCTGGGTCCGGAAGACGTCGGCGAGACCAAGCACTGGCGCTTCCTGAACGACGTCGTCGCGACCTATAAGGCGACCGACAAGCTGACCTTCGTGAGCGAGTTCAACTACATCCACGAAGAATGCTGCGGCGGCGCCGACGGGTACGGCTTCGCTCAGTACGTGTCCTACGCGCTGAACGACGAATGGACCGTGAACGGCCGCGCCGAAATCTGGAGCGACGAAGACAACTTCTTCGTGGCTGCCTTCCCGGGCAACCGGACCTTCGTGCAATTCGAACGCGGCTTCGCGCTCGACGAGCCGATCCGCTTCGCTCCGGCGGCCACCGATTACAGCGAATTTACGCTGGGTGTGACGTATAAGCCGGTGATCGCGGGCACGCAGTTGTTTATGCTACGCCCTGAAATCCGGTTCGACGATGCGCTCAACGGGGTCAAGGCTTACAACGGGTCCACGAACCAGTTTACGTTCGGGCTCGACTTGGTCGTAAAAATCTGAACGCTTGACGGACCACAGGAGGAACACATGAAAAAGATCGAAGCCATTATCAAGCCGTTCAAGCTTGAAGACGTGAAGGAGGCCTTGAACAAGGTAGGCGTGCAGGGCCTGACCGTGACCGAGGCCAAGGGCTACGGCCGGCAAAAGGGTCATACCGAACTCTACCGGGGTGCGGAATATGTCGTCGATTTCCTGCCGAAGGTGAAGGTCGAGGTCGTGGTCGAGGATTCGCTTCTCGACCGCGCCGTCGACGCTATCCAACATGCCGCGCATAGCGGTAAGATCGGCGATGGAAAGATTTTTGTGTCCTCCGTTGAGGAAGTGATACGTATCCGTACCGGTGAGAAGGGAGCGGACGCCGTCTAACCAACGGCCCGTTCTTTTCGGGCTTTTCTTTCCAGGACAAACTCGTGGTTGAACCGGGCCTGAACCCGGTTCAACCTTTCTTCATGTGGGGGAAACTCAAATGGCTGATGCATCGAACGTTTTTGCATTGATCAAGGAAAACGACGTCAAATACGTCGATCTGCGTTTCACTGATCCGCGCGGGAAGATGCAGCACGTTTCGCAGCATGTCTCGACGATCGACGACGACGTCTTCGAGCACGGGCTGCAGTTCGACGGCTCCTCGATCGCCGGCTGGAAGGCGATCAACGAGTCCGACATGACGCTGATCCCTGATCCGTCGACCGCGGTGATGGATCCGTTCGCGGCCCAGCCGACGCTGAACATCATCTGCGACATTTACGAGCCGTCGTCGGGCCAGCCCTATAACCGCGACCCCCGTTCGATCGCCAAGGCGGCCGAGGCCTATGCGCTCTCCGCCGGCATCGCCGACACGATCTATTTCGGTCCCGAGGCCGAGTTCTTCGTGTTCGACGACGTCCGTTTCGAATCCGGCATGTACAGCCAGACCTATGCCGTGGATTCTCTGGAACTACCCAGCAACGCCAACAAGGGTTATGCCGAGGGCAATCTCGGCCACCGTCCGGCGGTGAAGGGCGGCTATTTCCCGGTCGCCCCGGTTGACAGCGCCCAGGACCTGCGCTCCGAGATGGTCAGCGTGCTGGCCGACATGGATGTCGCGGTCGAAAAGCACCATCACGAGGTGGCGTCGGCCCAGCATGAGCTGGGCATCAAGTTCGGCACGATGGTGAAGTGCGCGGATTCGATGCAGTGGTACAAGTATGTCGTCCACAACGTCGCCCATGCCTACGGCAAGACCGCGACCTTCATGCCGAAGCCGGTCTTCGGCGACAACGGCTCGGGCATGCACTGCCACCAGTCGATCTGGAAGGACGGCAAGCCGCTGTTCGCCGGCAACGGCTATGCGGATCTCAGCGAGACCTGCCTGTTCTATATCGGCGGCATCATCAAGCATGCCAAGGCGATCAACGCCTACACCAACCCGACGACCAACAGCTACAAGCGGCTGGTCCCGGGCTATGAGGCGCCGGTGCTGCTCGCCTATTCGGCGCGCAACCGCTCGGCCTCCTGCCGCATCCCCTATGTGAACAGCCCGAAGGGCAAGCGCGTCGAGGTCCGCTTCCCGGATCCGGCGGCGAACCCCTATCTGGCCTTCTCGGCGATGCTGATGGCAGGCCTCGACGGCATCCAGAACAAGATCCATCCCGGCGAGGCGATGGACAAGAACTTGTACGACCTGCCGCCGGAAGAGCTCGCCGCGGTTCCGACCGTATGCGGCTCGCTGCGTGAGGCGCTGACCTCGCTGAAGGCCGATCACGAGTTCCTGCTGAAGGGCGACGTCTTCGGCAAGGACATGATCGAGTCCTACATCGACCTGCGCATGGAAGAGGTCATGGCCTTCGAGACCACCCCGCATCCGATCGAGTTCAAGATGTACTACTCCGTCTGATCGACGGCGTTTCGGCAAAAGCCCCTGGGGTGCTTCCCGCGCCCTGGGGGTTTTTTATTGCGCGAATTTAACGGCGATACAGACGCAGCTCGCCGTCACCGGCATTGGGGCTGGTGGCCATCGACACCTCGACATGGTCGGTGGGCACGCCGGCATCGCCCAGCACCTTGACGGCGGAGGTCGCCGCCTGGCGCGCCTTGGTCGTGTTGCGGTCCAGCGTGGCGGCATCCGCGGCCGGTGGGGAAAGCACCAGCAGGACGAAACGCGTGCCGTCCGGGGCTGCTTCGCGCTTGACCGCGGCGTCCAGCATTGCCAGCGCCGTCGTATCCGCCGTCAGCGGCACCGCCACCAGCGCATGATGCGGCCCCGACGAGGCGGCCGGCGTATCGTCGCCGGTATCGTCGATGTCGTTGGTCGCCAGGGTCGGCGGCAGGATCGTCCGGCCGGCATAGCCTGGCACCAGGTCGTTGTCCGACATGAAGGCGGCGGTCGGCGGCGGGGAGGGCGGCGGGGCCTGCGGCTTGGCCCGGTCGGCCGCCTCCTTGGACTTGCCGACAAAGGGTTCCAGCGTGGATGAGCAGCCGGCGAGCGCAAGCCCGGCCGCCGCGATCAGCACGGTGCTCCGCAGGGCAGGCCAACAAGGATGGATCATCTTCTCGGCTTTCAGCATCAGGTTTAAGTGATCTTAGACATTATTCGGCGCTTCGCCATGGCAGAGCGGCAAGCGGCGGTCAATCTTTGCCGATTTTCGCCGTCCCGCTCTTGCCTTCGCCGCGCGCTTTGATTAGGTTCCGGCCCTTCCCCGCCCGGAGCCCTCCGGACGGCCCGAGCTGCGCCCGTAGCCCAATTGGATAGAGCATCTGACCTCGAATCAAAAAGCTGGAGTCTCCAATCCTTCCGGGGCGCCC
>CAZNNJ010000298.1:4174-6796 GCA_964574305.1 uncultured Rhodospirillales bacterium
CGCGCCATTTTCTCCATCACAGAGCAACGACTTCCGCGGGCTTTCAGGGCATCGTTCACCGATCTTCCCCGTGGTCGGGCGGGGCGGGTTTGCCCGACCCCTCCGGCATCGGCATTTCCATGCCGCCATGGACATGGTGCCCGCCGGCGGCCTCTGCTTGCTCGGTCAGCCCGTGATACGCATCGGGGCTCATTCCCGGCAGTTTTTCGAGGAAGGCGACCGTGTTCCAGAGGTCGTCGTCGGAATGGTCCCCCCAGGAGGGCATGCCGGTCATCTTGATCCCGTTCTTCAGGGTCCAGAACAGCTCGGCCGGCGACAACCGCTTCGACACGTCGGTCAGTTTCGGCGGCTTGGGATACATCCCGTCCGCCATGTCATCCGGCTCGACGCCGGGGGCGCCATGGCAGTTGGCACAATGCTCCGAATAATGCGAGACGCCGGCCACCAGCCGCTCCGGCCTGGCAAGATCGGCCGGCGGCACGACGGCCCTCGCATGGTTTACGATCGATCTGAGCCGCGCCGTCTCCAGCAGCCGGAATACCGGTCCGGAGTGCGGTTCCGAAGCCGCGACATTGTAGATGCCGGAATAGATGATGAGGCCCGCGGCACCGCCGATGACGACGATGGCGATCGCGGCGCCGAGCAGTATCTTGTTCACGTTTCCCTCCCCGGCGATGGCGGCTGCGCGGTCATCGCGACTTGGTGGCGTCCGGCATCTGCATTTGCCGGTCCATGTCGTCGCACTGCTTCATCATCTGCTGCATGTCGGCCGGCATCGGCTTGCCCTGTTTCATCTGCGCCCGCATCTCGGCACAGTGAGCCATCTGCTGGTCCATGCTCATGCCCGACATGTCCGAGCCCTTCTTCATGTCCTTCATCCCGCCCATGTTCTGCATGCCCTGGGGCGAGGACGAGCCTTGGCTCTGCGCGAAGGCAGGTCCGGCGAACGCGATCGTGACGCCGAGAACTACCGCAACTGCTTTGAACGAAATCATCACATGTCTCCTTGGGTTTGACGTGAAAGTTGGAATTGATCGTCAGAGCCACGCGCGGATGCCGAAGGCGAACCGCACGTCGTCCGTGCTCTCATGGTCTTGCCGGGCGAAGCTCGCCGCCTGGCCGAACCGTCCCTGGTAGCTGACACCGATATAGGGGGCGAATTTGCGACTGATCTCGTAACGGAGCCTCAGGCCGGCATCGATGTCGGACAGACCCGATCCGACGCCCCGCTCGCGGTCCGAGCCCGTGTAGAAATTCAGCTCGGCCTCAGGCTGCAGGATGAGCCGCTGCGTGATCAGGAGGTCGTATGATCCCTTGAGCCGGGCCGCTGCGCCGCGGTCGCTGAAATAGGCCGTCGCCTCGACGTCGAAGAAATACGGCGCCAGGCCCTGCACGCCGATCGCCCCCGATTCGCGCGTCGGACCGGAGTCCGCGTCGACGCGAAGGCCCCCCTGCAGCTCGAAGAAAGTGGAGATCGCCCGATCGTAGAGGATCTCGTGCTGGCCGTCCTGGAACCGGCCGCGATCGGTGACCTGCCCCTCCGACTTGACCCAAAGCTTGTCGATGTCGGTCCCGTACCAGCCCTGTCCGTCATAGCGGAACGCATGGCCGGCGCCGTTTGTTCGGTCTTCGAACTGCTCCAGCAGGACATGGCCGAAGGAGGGGTTGTCGTCCATGCCCGGCATCGGCCCGCCCATGAAGTGTCCCGGGGTGGAAATGTCCTGCGCCAGGGCCGATCGGACGAGAAGCAGGGCAAAGGCGAGCGAGGCTGCTGCTGTTCCATTGGTCAGGCTCATGCGACCTCCACCACGCGGAACATGCCCAAATCCATGTGGAACATGAGATGGCAGTGGAACGCCCACAGGCCGGCTTCGTCCGCCGTGACGAAGAAGCTCAGCTTCTCGCCCGGCTTGACGATCACCGTGTGCTTATAGGGCCGGTATTCGCCCTGGCCGTTATCGAGCTCGCTCCACAGCCCGTGCAGATGCATCGGGTGCGCCATCATCGTGTCGTTGACGAGCGTGATCCGCACGCGCTCCCCGTACTTGATCGGAACCGGGGGCGCTTCAGACAGCTTCTTGCCGTCGATGCCCCACATATAACGCTGCATGTTGCCGGTGAGGTGCAGGATGATGTCCCGCATCGCCGGACGCGGGTCGGCGCCGGCCTCGCGTGCACGCAGGTCGGTATAGCGAAGGACCCGCCGGCCGTTGGCTTGGAGGCCGTTACCCGGATCGTCCAGCCGCTCCGCCGGCATCATGGCGACATTGTCGACAGAGACGCCTCTCTCCAGCTTCGGCGCCGCATCCGTCTTCTGGCCCATATCCATGCCCGGCATGTCCATTCCAGGCATCGCGCCCTGTTCGTCGCCGCCGGACATGTCCATGCCGTCCATGTCGCCCATGCCCATATCCTTCATCGCAAGGATCGGGCGCGGATCCATCGGCGGTATCGCCGCCGCCATGCCGGGCCGCGGCGCCAGGGTTCCCCGGGCGAAGCCGCCGCGATCCTCGGACTGGGCGAAGTTGGTCTAGGCGGCGTCCCCGGGCTCGACGGCCCCGTCAATAGTCCTGGCCGGCCCCATGCCGAACCTCTCCACCGTCACCTGCCCCCCCCCCGTAG
>CAZNNJ010000299.1:0-6782 GCA_964574305.1 uncultured Rhodospirillales bacterium
TTCTTGAGACTTCATGCGGGCTGTCGCAGCAGGGGCTGCTTTCGGCGCCTGCATATAGTCGCTCAGCTAATCCCCATGCCCCTCATGCTCCCTGAGCCGGGGGAACAATTCGACGAAATTGCAGGGTCTGTGGCGATAGTCGAGCTGGTCTTTCAGAATCATCTCCCAGCCGTCGCGGCAGGCGGAGGGTGAGCCGGGCAGGGCGAAGAGGTAGGTGCCGCGGGTGACGCCGCCGGTGGCGCGGGACTGGATCGTCGAGGTGCCGATCTTCTGATAGCTCAGCATCCGGAACAGCTCGCCGAAACCGTGGATCGGCTTTTCGTAAAGCGACTCGAACGCCTCGGGCGTCACGTCGCGGCCGGTGACGCCGGTGCCGCCGGTCGAGATCACGACCTCGACTTGCGCGTCGTCGATCCAGTGGCGCAGCTGCGCGGTGATGCGAATCTGGTCGTCGGGCACGATCGCGCGCGCCGCCAGCACGTGGCCGGCATCGGTCAGCAACTGGACCAGCGTGTTGCCGGACCGGTCGTCGTCCAGCGTACGCGTGTCGGAGACGGTCATCACCGCGATGCGGACGGGGATGAAGGGGCGGGATTCGTCGATGCGGGGCATGGGCAGGCTTTCCGATAGCGGGCTCGCACCCAAATATAGTGTCTGGCGTGCGGGAGGTAACGATTTGTCCGCCCCCGCGAATGCCGTTATATCGGATGCAACAGATCGACAAGGCGCTGAAAGCGGATGACCCTGCCTGTCAGGCTTGAATATTTTGCCCTGCTGCGCGAGCAGCGGGGCCTCGGCGCCGAGACGGTCGAGACCGGCGCGGCCACGGCGCGCGACCTCTATCGGGAGCTCGCCGCCGCGCACGGATTCACACTCGGCGTGGAGCGGGTCAAGGTCGCGATCAACAATGAATTCGCCTCCTGGGACCGGCCGCTCGCCTCGGGCGACACTGTCGTGTTCATTCCTCCGGTCGCGGGTGGGTGACGATGGATAAATTCGAAATCTCGGCCGAGACGCTCGACATTCCGGCGCTCGCCGCTTCGCTCAAAGACCGCACCGCCGGCGCCTTCGCCAGCTTCGAGGGCTGGGTGCGCGACCATAACGATGGCCGCCAGGTCGATGCGTTGGATTACGAGGTGTTCGCGCCGCTGGCGCTGGCCGAGGGGGCCGCGATCCTGGAGGAGGCGCGACGGAAATACGGCGTCAACGCAATCCGCGCCGTCCATCGCCAGGGCGAGCTCAGGATCGGCGACTGCGCGGTCTGGGTCGGCGTCGTCTCGGCCCATCGCGACGAGGCCTTCCGCGCCTGCCGCTATGTGATCGACGAGGTCAAGCACCGCCTGCCGATCTGGAAGAAGGAGCATTACCGCGACGGCACGGCCGAATGGGTGAACTGCCAGCACCTCGGCACGGGTCACGAAGACCATGCCCACGGCGACGGCCATTCCCATGGCCATGCTCCCACCATCGCCGAGGCCGATTTCTACGCCCGCCAGATCCGTCTGCCCGAAGTGGGGACGGAGGGCCAGGTCAGGCTCAAGGCCGCCAAGGTGCTGATCGTCGGCGCCGGCGGGTTGGGCAGCCCGGCCGGGCTGATGCTGGCAGCGGCAGGGGTCGGCACGATCGGCATTCTGGAATTCGATACGCTGGAGGCGAGCAACCTGCACCGGCAGGTGCTGTACACGGCGTCCCAGGTGGGAGAACCGAAAGCCAGTGCGGCCGCGCACCGGCTGACGGCGCTCAACCCCTTCATCGATGTGCGGGTTCATGCTGCCAAGGCCGATGCCGATACGCTGCCGGCTTTGTTCGCCGATTACGACATCGTGCTCGACTGCACCGACAATTTCGCCACCAAGTACCTGCTGGCCGATGCAGCGGTGCTGTGTGGCAAGCCGGTGGTGCAGGCCTCCATCCATCGTTTCGAGGGCCAGCTTCTGACCATCGATCCGGCCTCGCCCGGCGGCTGCCTGCGCTGCCTGTGGCCTGCCCCGCCGCCCGAGGGGCTGATCGGCAACTGCGCCGAGGTCGGCGTGCTGGGCGTGACGCCCGGCCTGTTCGGCACCTTGCAGGCGTCCGAGGCGCTGAAGATCATCCTCGGCCTGCCGGGCGTGCTCGACCGGCACCTGCTGATTATGGACGCGCTGACCTTGGAGACCCGCCGCATCGCCCGGCGCAAGGATGCCGACTGCCCGATCTGCGGCGCCCATCCCACGATCCATGAATTGCGGCGGCGCGAGACTGTGGCCTATGAACTCGACGCCGGCGACCTGACGCCGGAGGCGCTTGAGCGCTTCCGCATCGTCGATCTGCGCGAGGCGCACGAGCTCGGCGAGCATCCGCTGCCCCAGGCGCAGCACGCGCCGTTCAGCCGGTTCGATGCCGCCAAGCCGGAATTCGATGCGTCCCAGCCGGTGCTGCTTGTCTGCGCCTCCGGCCGCCGCAGCAACGCCGCCGCGCAGCAGCTTCGCGCCCAGGGCTGGCAGGATGTGTTCAGCCTGGTCGGCGGCGCGAAGGCGCTCGGCCATCTGTTCGATCAGGCGGCGGAATGATCGAGAATCGCCTGATCGACCGGCATGGCCGGCGCCATTCCTATTTGCGGATGTCGATCACCGACCGCTGCAACCTGCGCTGCACCTATTGCATGCCGCCGCAGGGCATCGACTGGACGCCGCGCGCCGAAGTGCTGACCGCCGACGAGATTGTGCGGCTGGGCACGATCTTCGTTGGCATGGGCATCACCAAGATCCGGCTGACCGGCGGCGAGCCGCTGTCGCGCCGCGATGTCGGCCAGATCGCTGAGCGGCTGGGCACGCTGCCAGGGCTGAAGACCCTGGCGATGACGACTAACGGAATCTCGCTGGCCAAGCGTGCCGCCGATCTGCGGGCGGCCGGTCTCAATGCGCTGACCATCAGCCTCGACACGCTCCGCCGCGACCGGTTCAAGGAAATAGCCAAGCGCGACCAGTTCGATGTGGTGATGGATGGGATCGAGGCGGCTCTGGCGGCCGGCTTTACGCCGCTCAAGGTCAATGTCGTGGTGATGCGTGGCGTCAACGACGACGAGATCCTCGATTTCATCGCCTGGGCCAAGGACCGGCCGATCAATGTCCGCTTCATCGAATATATGCCCTTCCCCGACAATCACTGGTCGACCGGCGGGATGATGCCCTATGCCGAGATGCGGGCGCTGATCCAGCGGGACTATGAGCTGATCCCACTGGTGGGCGAGCGGACCGATGTCGGCAAGGATTTCCGCATCGGCGGCCATCAGGGCACGGTCAGCTTCGTCACCTCGATGACCGAGAGCTTCTGCGGCGGCTGCAACCGGCTGCGCGTCACCGCCGACGGCAACATCAAATCCTGCCTGTTCCACCCCGCCGAGCAGAGCCTACGCGACGCGATGCGCGCGGGCGGGTCGGACGAAGATGTCGAGCGGCTGATCCTTTCCGCCGTCGAGGGCAAGCAGGCGGCCCATCCGCCGATGGAAGAGCTGATGACGATGAAGAACCGCACCATGATCGAGATCGGCGGATGAGCGCTGACGCTGACCACGACTGGCAGCCCCCCGGCATGCGTGACGTGTCGGAGAAGGCGGTAACCAAACGAACCGCCATCGCTCGCGCCACCTTGCGCGCCCAACCCGAGACCATCCGCACCATCGCCGAAGGCCGGCTGCCCAAGGGCGACCCGCTGCCGGTGGCGAAGGTGGCGGCGATCATGGCGGCCAAGAACACCGCCCAGATCATCCCCTATTGCCACCCTTTGCCGGTCGAACATCTGGGAGTCGAGTTCGAGATCGGCACCGACACGATCACGGTCACGACCAAAGTCACCGCCCATTACAAGACCGGCGTGGAGATGGAGGCGCTGACCGCCGCCGCGGTCGCTGCCCTGTCGATCTACGACATGGCCAAGATGATCGACCCGGCCATGGCGGTGGAGCAGGTGGTGCTGGTCGAGAAGACCGGCGGCAAGAGCGACTTCAACCGTCCGGAAGGCCAATGAACGCGCCGATCCCGCTCGATGATGCGCTGAGGATCATCCGCGAAACCGTCCGCCCGGTCGGCGGTGACGAGACCGTTCCGGTCGGGCAGGCGCTGGGCCGGTGCCTTGCCGCCGATGTGATCGCGCCGCGGGCGCTGCCACCTTTCGACAACACCGCCGTCGACGGCTATGCCTTTCGCTACCCGGAGATCGAGGGGTATCCCAACGGCGTGCCCGAAGGGGCCGATATGGTGATGATCGTGCAGGGCGAATCCGCCGCCGGTCTGCCTTTCGGCGAAAAAATGTGGCCCGGCGCGGCCATTCGTATTTCCACCGGCGCCCTGCTGCCTGAGGGGGCCGACACGGTGGTCATGCAGGAGGACTGCCAGCTTCAGGGCACTTCACTCAGGATGGACCCCGTGCCGCCCAAAGGCGCCAACGTCCGCTTCGCCGGCGGGGATATCGCCGTCGGACAGGTCGCGCTGGCAGTAGGCCAGCGGCTGCGGCCGCAGGATGTCGCGCTGCTCCACGCACTGGGTGTCGCCGCAGTCACGGTGAAGCGCCGGCTCAAAGTCGCCATCGCCTCGACCGGGACCGAGCTGCGCGAGACCGGGGCAGAGCTTCAGGCCGGGCAGATCATCGAGACCAATGCGGCGATGCTGGCCCAGTCTCTTGCCAACTTTCCGGCCGACGTCACCGTGCTGGACCCGCTGCCCGACGACCGGGCGCTGACCGAGCAGGCGCTGGCCAGGGCTGGGGCGGCCTATGACATGATCGTCACAACCGGCGGCGTCTCCGTCGGCGATCACGACCATGTCCGCCCGGCGCTGGCATCGCAAGGCGCCGTCCATTTCTGGCGCCTGGCGCTCCGCCCCGGCAAGCCGGTGGTGTTCGGCCAGGTCGGCCAGGCCGCGATGCTGGGCTTGCCGGGCAATCCGGTCTCGGCACTGGTCACGTTCCTGATGGTCGCCCTGCCGGTGGTCAAGGCGTTGCTTGCCATTCCCGACAGCCCGGTCCCCGGCTTCATCGTGCCCCTGGCCGACGGCGTGACGAAATCCCCGAAGTTGCGCGAGTTCCCGCGCGCACGCCTTGCCTGGACCGATGGCCAGCCCCGCGCCGAGGTCTACCGCGACCAGAGCTCCAACCTCTTGACCTCGCTCGCCTGGGCCGACGGCATCCTCGACCTGCCGGTCGGCATATCTGGCCTCAAGCCCGGCGACAGCGTCATCTACCGGCCTTTCGCGGCGCTGCTCGCGTAAACCGGCTGGATCAGTTGTCCCATGCCGGCGTCCCTCGAAATGAATCCGCCAGGAAGTCGACCATGACGCGGACCTTGGCGGAGAGGTGCCGCCGGCTGGGGTAGATCGCCGATATGTCGATATCGGCCACCTTATAATCCGGCAGCAGCGGCACCAGCCGGCCCGCGCGGAGATCGTCGCCCAGCAGGAAGGTCGGCTGGCGGACGATGCCGCGTCCAGCCACGGCGGCGGCGCGAGCGGTGTCGCCGTTGTTGGTGTGCATGATCGCCCGGATCGCGACCTCGTGCGCGCCGCCCGGCCCTTCCAGCCGCCAGACATCGCCGGTCGCCGAATAGCTGTAGCCGATGCAGTCGTGCCGGGCGAGATCGGCCGGCATCTGCGGGGCTCCGTTGCGCTTGATATAGTCGGGGGCGGCGGCGATCAGGTTGCGCGACGTGGCCAGCCTGCGGCTGATATTCGTCATCGACCCGGCCTGCGAGATACGGATGCCCAGGTCGTAGCCTTCCTCGACCAGGTCGACGACGCGGTCGATCAGGCTGACATCCAGCTCGATCTCGGGATAGTGCGCCATGAAGTCCGGCCACAGCGGGGCCAGAGTGCGGATGCCGAAGCTTACCGGGGCCTTGATCCTGAGCCGCCCCCTGGGCTGGACGGCCGCCGACGATGTGATCGCCTCAGCCTCCGCGACGTCGCCCAGGATCGAGACGATGCGGTCATAGAGCGCCCGGCCGGCCTCTGTCAGCGACAGGCGGCGGGACGTGCGGTTGAGCAGCCGCGCTCCGAGCGACGCCTCCAGCTCCCCGACATAGCGGGTGACGTTCGCCGGGGAGGTGTCGAGCGCCTGCGCCGCCTTGACGAAGCTTTCCCTGGCAACGACGGTGGCGAAGATTTCGTATGCTCTAAGCCTGTCCATCTTTCCGCCACCATTTATAAAAGCTGAATTATACAATCATCTTCCCTGCCTTCATTCAATTTTCCCGTGCGACTAAATACAGGACGTCGAACAACACGGCGCCGAACACGAACCGGCGCTTTGCACACAAGGAGATTTCGTCATGTCACGCCTGGCCAGCAAAACCGCGCTCATCACCGGCGGCACCACCGGCATCGGTCTGGAAACCGCCCGCCGGTTCCTGGCCGAGGGCGCGCGGGTGATCGTCACCGGCACCAATCCCGCCACCATCGCCGAGGCGCAAGCCGCGCTTGGTTCCCGCGTCCCGGTGCTGAAATCCGACGCCGGCAATCTCGTCGACCAGAAGGCGCTGGCCGCCGCGGTCGCAGAGGCTTTCGGCAAGCTGGACGTCCTGTTCGTCAATGCCGGCATCGCTCAGCTGGCGCCGGTCGAGGCGTGGGACGAGGCGGGCTGGGACCGCACCTTCAACATCAACCTGAAGGGCCCGTATTTCCTGATCCAGGCGCTGCTGCCGCATTTCGGCAACCCGGCTTCGATCGTGCTCAACACCTCGATCAACGCCCGGATCGGCATGCCGACCTCCAGCGTCTATTCCGCCAGCAAGGCCGGCCTGATCTCGCTGGCCC
>CAZNNJ010000300.1:0-6781 GCA_964574305.1 uncultured Rhodospirillales bacterium
GATCCTCCACACGCCGGTTTCGACCGATATGTCGGCCTTTCTGCCGCGCTCCCCCGATCCGGCGCAGCAGGTGCTGGTCGAGCAGATCCGCGACGGCGTCGCCTCTCGCCTGATCCTGATCGGGCTGGAAGGCAGCACGCCGGAAAGCCGGGCCGAACTCAGCCGGTCGATGACCGCCGTGCTCAGGGGCCTGGACGATTTCGTGCTGGTCGATAACGGCGAGGGCGGGGTCGGTGCCGCCGACCGCGATTTCATCTGGCGCAACCGCTACCTCCTCAGCCCCGCCGTCACGCCGGAGCATTTCTCGCAGGCCGGGCTGCGGCGTGCGCTCGACGACGACCTCAACCTGCTGGCATCGGGCATGGCGCCGCTGCTCAAGGACAGTATCGGCCGCGATCCGACTGGCGAGACGATACGCATCGTCCGCGGCCTCGCCAGCCAGGGCGATCGTCATCTGCGGAACGGCGTATGGGTTTCCGGCGATGGCGCCCGCGCGCTGATCCTGGCGCAGACCCGTGCGATGGGTTTCGATATCGATGCGCAGGAGCGGGCGCTGAACCTGATCCGGCGCGCCTTTACCGCCAACGGACATGACAGCGGCGTGCAGATGCAGGCCACCGGCCCAGGCGTCTTCGGCGTCAAGACGCGCGCCGGGATGATCCATGACGTCACGCTCTATTCGGCCATCGCGATGGCGACCATCGTGACCCTCCTGCTGCTTGCCTATCGCTCGCCGCTGGTGCTGCTGCTGACCATGGTGCCGGTCGTGTCGGGCGCGCTCGCCGGGCTGGCGGCGGTCGGCCTGGGCTTCGGCTTCGTCCACGGCATCACCATCGGGTTCGGGGTGACCCTGATTGGGGAAGCGGTGGACTATGCCATTTATCTGCTGACCCAGACCTCGCCGCGAAGCGGGGCCCAGACAACGCTGCGGCGCATCTGGCCGACCCTGCGGCTCGGCGTCCTGGTGTCGATCTGCGGCTTTGCCGCGATGCTGTTCTCCAGCTTTACCGGCTTCGTCCAGCTGGGCGTGTTCACCATCGTCGGCCTGGCCGTCGCCGTGACGGTGACGCGGTTCGTGCTGCCCCGCCTGCTCAGCGCGGATTTTGCCGGCACGCGCCATGCCGGCTTCGCCCCCGGCCTGCTGGCGGCCGTTCAGCGCGCCGGCCGGCTGCGTGCCGTTCTGGCCGTTCTGCTCGTCGCCGCGGTGGTGCTGATCGCGTCGCGGCGGAACGATCTGTGGGAGGACGAGCTGTCGAGCATGAGCCCGGTCTCCGCCGCCGACCAGCAGCTCGACCGCGCCCTGCGCCACGATATCGGCGCCCCGGATGTGCGCCAGCTGGTCGTGGCGACGGCGCCGGACGACGAGATCTTGCTGCAGACATGCGAGCGGGTGGATGCGGCGCTTCAGCCCTTGGTCGATGCCAAGGCGCTGTCCGGTTACGATTCGCCAGACCGGTTTCTGCCGAGCCTGAAGACGCAGCAGGCCCGCAAGGCGGCGCTGCCGGATCGGGCAACGCTGAAACGCAACTTCGCGGGCGCGCTCGAAGGGACGCCGTTCAGGCCCGAGACGTTCGCCCCCTTTGCCGATGAGGTGGAGGCCGCCCGGCAATTGCCGGCGCTGACCCGCGCATCCTTGGACGGCACCGCCTTGTCGCTCAAGCTGGATGCCCAGCTGCTCCACAATGCCGGCCGCTCCGTGGCGGTGATGCCGCTGCGCGACGTCGCCGATCCGGCCCGCGTCGCCCAGGCGCTGGCCGGGATCGGGTCGTCCGGCACGACGGTGGAATTGCTGGACCTCAAGACCGCGTCCGACACGCTGCTGCACAACTACCGGCGGGAGGCGCTGTTGCTGTCCTTCTTCGGCAGTGGGGTCATCGCGGTGCTGCTGATGGTTTATTTCCGCTCGTGGCGGGGCAGTCTGGCGGTTCTGGCGCCGCTGGCTTTCGCCGTCGTCGCCACCGTCGCGATCATGACGGCGGGCGGGCGGCAGCTCTCGATCTTCAACCTGTTCGGGCTGCTGCTGGTGGTCGCGGTCGGCTCGAATTACTGCCTGTTCTTCCAGCGCGGCGGGCTCGAGGGCGAGCAGGGCGCGCGCACCGTTACGTCGCTGCTGCTGGCGAATATCTGCACCGTCGTGGGCTTCGGCGTGCTTGGCCTGTCGCATATTCCGGTGCTTTACGGGATCGGCGGCACGGTCGCGACCGGCACCGCGCTCAGCCTCGTCGCCGGCGCGATCCTCGCGCCCCGGCGGCGCGAGGCGGCATAGAGGATGAAGGTCATCCGCGACCGGCCGTCTTCGGTTTCAGCCGGGTTTCCACTGATCCTGCTGCCCGCCGCCTACGCCCATGCGCATGATTTCGTCGCCCATGGCTTTATCGCGGCGGCGCGGGCGACGGGTCGCCTCGGCGAGATCGCCGCGGTCGAAACCGGCATGGAAGCCTATCTCGACGGCTCCATCGTCCGCCGCCTGCATGAGGCGATCGGCTCCGTCCGGGCCGATGGCGCCCGTGTCTGGCTGGCCGGGATCTCGCTCGGCGGGCTGGGCGCGCTGCTCTATGCCAAGGCCCATCCCGAAGCGGTCGCCGGCGCCCTGCTGCTGTCGCCCTTCATCGGCACGCGCGGCGCGGTTGCCCAGGTGATCGCAGCGGGTGGGTTCGACGCCTGGCAGCCGCCCGAGGGCGAGGCCGCGACGCGCGAGCACCGGCTGCTGCAATGGCTCAAGGTCTATCGTCCCGGCGGCGCGCAGTGGCCGGATATGTATCTTGGCTATGGCGAGAACGACCGTTTTGCTGCTTCTTATCGGCTGCTCGCGGGACTCCTGCCGGCCGGACGAGTCGTGACGGAAGCCGGCGGACACGATTGGGAAACATGGACAGTTCTTTGGGATCGAATTCTGCGCACGGCGTGCTTTCGCACCGGCTGACGGCGCGCCGCTTCTGCGGCATCGCCGCCGCCTTCCTGTTCGCGGCCCTGCTGACCGCTTGCGTTCCCGGCGCGATCGCCCCGCCGCCGACCACGGTCGGCGAGGAGCAGCAATATGCGATGCTCTATCCCTATTACGCGGAAATCTGCGCCCTGTCGCAGCTCGGCAAGAAGCCCGGCTTCGGCGCGGATATCAGCAGCGGTTTCGGCGGCCATGCGGTGCTGTACCTGAACCGCGTCTGCCGCCGGCAGGATACGGCCTATCCCGTCATCCAGATGTGCGACGAGCAGGGCGCGGCGCCCAGCGCCGACGGCGTCGGCCTCAGCGTCAATGCGCATTACAGCAACGCCGACTGGGTGGCCGTCGAAGGACATGATTTCTTCTTCAAGGGCGACCTCAAGGACGGCGAACCGCTGACCCGCGACACCTATCGCAGGGTGCTCGGAAAGGCGCAAAGCAAGCGGATCTATGACGACGTGACGTTCCACGACGAAGTCTATGACGGGATGCAAGCCGGCTTCACCCGTCGGAGCTTCCAGTACGAGGTCTCCGCCGCCACCGATTTCGCAATCAAATTCGGCCGCAACAAATACTGCGCCCGCATCCCGCTGGACCGCCCGCAGATGGCGAAGATCGTCGATTATCTGAACACGGTGAATGCGCCCTATCGCAGCGGCAAGGATGTGTTCGACTGGAACATCCTGACCCATAACTGCTCCCACATTAACCATAATGCGCTGGCCGCCGCCGGCCTGTGGGACGCATGGCCGATGGACCGGTTCATCCTGGTGTCCGCGTTCGATTTCCCGGTGCCGAAGAACGAATTCGTCAACACGATGCGCCGTACCAACGACATGCCGGTCGCCGATCTGGAGGCGATGTTCGACGACGTGGCGGCGCGCAAGGAACTGCTCGAAGAAGGTCGCCTGCCGACCGAACCCGGTGCCATCGCCGACCTCGACATCGTCGCCAACCCCAACGAGATCTACGACACCGACTCCCGGGTCATCTTCTACGACGACCCGATCACCGGCACCTATCAGCGCCGCTTCAACAAGATCCTCACTGAACCGCGATATTTCAGGCTTCGTGACAATCTGGTCTATTTTGCCGGTCTGTATGAGAGAATCGCGCGCGAACGGAAGCCTCTGGATTGGTATCTCGCCAAACGGAAAGGGGAGTCCGGGCAGGATCGGAATGCGTTCAAGATATTCTATGAGAAGTACTACGATTATATCGGCCGGCAGACGCAGGCGGTCGCGCAGCGGATTGCGCTGATCGATTCCCTGCATCGCTGATCCCGACATTACAGGCCCACAGTGCAACAGCTTTCGCTCAGCCATTTCACCGTCACCTCGGCCCTTGGCAGCGGGCTCGGGGCGACGCTGGCCGCCTTGCGGTCCCGCCGCTCGCCGCTCAGGCCCTGCGATTTCGAGACTGCCGCGCTGCCGACTCATATCGGGGCGGTCGACGGGCTGGACGCATATCCGGTCGGTGGCGCGCTCGCGGCGTATGATTGCCGCAACAACCGGCTCGCCCAGCTGACGCTGGACCAGGACGGCTTCCGCGCCGCCGTCGCCAAGGCCGTCGGGCGCTACGGCGCCGCGCGGATCGGCGTGTTCGCCGGAACCAGCACCGCCGCCATCTTCGAGACCGAGCAGGCATTTCGCCGTCTGGATCCCGCGAGCGGGGCGCTGCCGCCGGATTTCCCCTATCGCGAGACCCACAACACCTTCTCGATCGCCGATTTCGTGCAGCCCCCGCCCGGCCGGGAGGGGCCGGCCATAGCGATTTCCGCCGCCTGCGCGTCGACGGCGATGACCTTCGCCGCCGCGTCGCGGATGATCGAATTCGGCATATGCGACGCGGCGGTTGTCGGTGGGGTCGACAGCCTGTGCCTGACGACGCTCTACGGCTTCCACGCGCTGCAGCTGACCGCCGAGGGGCCGTGCCGCCCGTTCGACGCGGCGCGCGACGGCATCTCCATCGGCGAGGCGGGCGGTTTCGCTCTGCTGGAGCGCGATGGCGGTGACGGCGGTGTCTCGCTGCTGGGTTTCGGGGAAAGCAGCGACGCCTATCATATGTCGAGCCCGCATCCCGAGGGGCTTGGCGCCCGCCTGGCCATGGAAAAGGCCCTGGCCGCCGCCGGGCTGCGGCCTTCGGATATCGACTATGTCAATCTGCACGGCACCGCGACCAAGGTCGGCGACGCGGCCGAGGACCGGGCCGTCGCCGAGCTGTACGGCCGCGCGACCCCGTGCAGCTCGACGAAGGGCCTGACCGGCCATACGCTCGGCGCCTCCGGGATCGTCGAGGCGGTCATATCGGCGCTCGGGATCCTCCACGGCTTCATCCCCGCCAGCCCGACGACACGGGCCGTCGATCCGAAGCTCGAAAGCCGCTATCTGAACGAAGGCGCGGAGCAGAGGCTGCGGCGGGTGATGAGCAATTCGTTCGGATTCGGCGGCGGCAACTGCAGCCTGATCTTCGGGCGCGCGTGATGGAACTCTATCTCGAAGGGGTCGGCCTTTGCGCCGGCGGCCTGCCGAACTGGGCGGAAAGCCGCGACGTGCTGGCCGGCAAGTCCCCCTATCGCCCGGCCGAGATCGTCATGTCGGCCAGCCCCCTGCTGCCGCCGGCCGAACGGCGGCGGACGACCGACACGGTCAAGCTGGCCATGACGGTGGGCAGCGAAGCCATCGCGCATGCCGGCCTGCGCGCGGAGGACACGGCGTCGGTCTTCACCTCCTCCGGCGGCGACGGCAAGACGATCACGGCGATCCTCGAGGTTCTTGCCTCGCCGGAGCGGGAAGTTTCGCCGACGCGGTTCCACAACTCCGTCCATAATGCGCCGGCCGGGTATTGGAGCATCGCCACCCAATGCCGGGAGGCGTCAACCAGCATCTGCGCCTATGACTTCAGCTTCGCGGCCGGCCTGCTCGAAACGGCGACACGGGTGCTCGCCGAGCGCCGGGCGACCCTGCTCGTCGCCTATGACTTGCCCTATCCGTCGGCGCTTGCCGCGTGCCGGCCGATTGCAGGGCTTTTCGGAGCCGCGCTGGTGATCTCGCCGGAGCGGACCGCCGCCAGCCTGGCCGGCCTGTCCATCGACCTGCATCGGCGGCCTGCCAGGGAGACCGTTCTCGACGATCCGGTGCTGGAAGCGCTCAGGATCGGCGTTCCGGCCGCGCGCGCCTTGCCGTTGCTGATCGCGCTTGCCCATGGCGATGCGCGGGAGGTCGTCGTCCCCTACGTAGCCGGCAGCGGCGTCTCGGTTCGTGTGACACCGGTGGCCAATGATCGATAGCGCCGCGATAGAGCGCCTCATCCCCCATGCCGGGTCGATGTGCCTGCTCGCCGAAGTGCGCTCCTGGGATGCGCGATCGATCCTGTGCGTCGCCGAAAGCCACCGCGACCCCGGCAATCCGCTGGCCGCGGACGGGCATCTGGGGGCAGCCTGCGGGGTCGAATATGCCGCCCAGGCGATGGCGGTTCACGGGGCCCTGAGTGGCGCTGTCGGGCACAGGCCCAAGGCCGGCTATCTCGTCAGCGTCAGGGCGCTGACCTTGCATCGGTCCTATCTCGACGATCTCGACGGCGACCTTCTGGTCGCGGCGGAGATGCTGGCGGGGGAGGGGGCGCCGGGTTCCTACCGTTTCCGCCTGACCCGCCGGGTTTAGCCGGGCGTGGGGGGGCGCGCGGCATTTAGGACACGGGGCACGACCTGGACGTGAACCCGCCGACGAGTTGGGGCGGGATGTACGGCTGGAACCTCATCACGCGCAATGGCCAGGCGGCCGCGGCCGGGCTCTATCTGTTCTCGGTCGAGGACGCCGCGACGGGCCACAAGACGGTCGG
>CAZNNJ010000301.1:0-6779 GCA_964574305.1 uncultured Rhodospirillales bacterium
CCGCCGCGCCGCCAATGAAATTCGAGACGCCGCTCGCTGTTATTTTAGGTTCTGTATTTTGGGCGATGCTCATGACAATTCCCCGGCTTCATTTTCAGGATCGGCGGGTGTCTTCCTCTGCTTCGACAAGGGGGGAACCCTTCGCCGGATCCGAATTACGGCCGTGGAGGCTAACGCTCTCCAAACCTTCGCACTATCGCCCTTTTTGCCTACCCCGATCGCCTGCCGTTTCCGCAATCTGCATCAACGGCGCGTCGCGGTCGGCCCGATCAGGCCTGGACCCTAAGCTCCGGCTTCGGGAAATTTCTTCGTTGGATGCTTCGACTCATCGCCCTCACGCGCTGGTCGAGCGGGCGACCTGATCAGCCCAGCTCGCCGATCAAAGCCCGCGCGGCCCTGAGATCGAGCGTATCGAACCCTTCGGTGAAGCGGTCATAGACGCCGGCCAGGAGCTCGCGCGCGGCAGCGGTCCTTCCCTCGTCGCGCCCCAGCCTGGCGAGACTGGTTGCGGCGCGGAGTTCCCATGACAGCGCGCCTTGCCGTCGGGCTTCCTCCAGCGCCTGCTGGAAGCGATCCTCGGCGGCGTCCTCTGCGTTCGCCGACCCTTCCGATCGCAGGATCTCGCCCTTGGTTCTCAGAAGCTCGGGCAGGCACCAGCGCTCTTCGTTCCGTTCAGCCTGATCGAGCATGTCGTCGATCAGCGCGTGCGCCTCGGTGAATTGCCCGGCGGCGGCCAGGCTCTGCGCCATCGCGGCTGTCGGTATTGCGCGGAGGAAGACGAAATTGGCCTCGCGAAGCCAGCCCAGAGCGTCTTGCAGCAGCACCGATCCATTTTTGTCACCGCGGGCAATGAGAAGCATCCCTTTGAGGCAGCGCCCGCGCGCATTCCAGACCGGCAATGCGCTCTTGGTCGACAGATCGAGCAGTGTCGCAATCCACCGTTCCGCCGCTTCCAAATCGCCCACGGACAAGGCGATCGAACATGCCGCTTGGGCAAGGGCGTCCATGCGTATGACAGGGTTTCCGGCCGACTCGCTCTGTTCGATGGCCTCTTTCACGGATTGGATCGCCTGATCCGGAAAGCCGCCAAGCCACTGCAAATTCGAGAGTGTGCTTTGTGCTCCGACTTTGTAGCCGCGAAACCAATATTGTTGGGTAGACGCGTCTTGGTTCAGAATGGAATCGATGTGGCGGCGAGCATTGAGGAAATCTCCCAGGCAATAGAAAGCGGGTCCAGCCACGCCCGCCCCCATCAGGCGATGGCCGATATCGCTGCTTGCCGCGCCGATGGCGCAGCATTTCTCGGCGTGTGCCGCCGCTTCACGATAGTGTCCGGCATAAAGGCAATAGGCCGACAGCGACAGCAGGGCCTGCACACATCCGTTGAGGTCGTCCGTCCTCTCGGCAATCTCCAGCGCCTCGAGAAATAGATTTCGGACAAACGGGCGCGGTCCTTTGGTCAGCGTCGACGCGCCGGCGAGAACGCGGAGAAGCCTAGCCTCTTCCCGCGCGGTCGGCATCGATCCGGCGGTCCGGCTGGCGAGCGCTCGCTCGATGTATTCCATCGACTCTCCCATCGGGGCCATCGCCGGCCATTGCGCGCACGACGCCGCGGTGAGAGTGACGGCAATCGACAGGTCGCCGTTTGGGGAGAACGCCCAATTCAGAGCAGAGCGAAGATCCTCTATTCTCCGGCCATACTCGACCAGCCATTCGGCGGTGGTTCGCGTCTGCCAGTTGGCTTCGACATTCTTGAACCAATCGAGATGGTGCAGCGCATGGCGTCGCGCGCAATCCTCGAATGCTCCGCCGTCGATCAGCTTTTGCATTGCATAGGCGCGCGTCGTGTCGAGCAGCCGGTATTGGACGATCGGCTCGCTCACGTCCGCCGAGACAAGCGACTTGGCGACGAGATTGGCCAGGTCTTCCACGACATCCATTCTGTCGTCCCCCGCGACCGCAATCGCGGATTCGAGCGTGAACGCCGCGGCAAAGATGGAGAGACGGCAAAGGACGAGCTGTTCACGTTCCGGCAGGTAAGCGTAGCTCCAGTCGAGCGCCGCGGAGAGGCTTTGATGCCGGGGCTGAGCGGTGCGTTTTCCCCGTTTCAGGATATGAAACCGATCGTCCAGCAGGACGGCGAGCTGCTGGATTCCAAAGGCGTCGACGCGGGCTGCGGCAAGCTCGATGGCGAGGGCGACTCCGCCCAGCCGGCGGCAAATGTCCGATACCGCGGGCGCGTCGGCGTCGCTGAGTTCGAAGCCGTCGACGATGCCGGCTGCGCGCTCCACGAAGAGTTGGACGGCAGGATAGGTGAGGGCTTCTGCCGCGGTGACGCTCGCCGAATCGGACGGCATGTCCAATGGGGGCAGGCGATGAACCCGTTCGCCCTCCACGCGCAAAGGTTCCCGGCTGGTGGCCAGGATATGGACGGTGAATGTACCGAGCAGCAGCCGCTCAGCCATGTGGGCGGCGCTCTCGATGACATGCTCGCAACTGTCGAACACGATCAGCATCCGTTTGTCGCTCAGGAAATCGATAATGCCGGGGACTGGGTTATCGAGATCGATGACGATCCCGAGCGCTGCTCCCAGCGCACCCTGAACGAACTGAGGATTTTCGACCGGTGCGAGATCGATGAAGCGAACCCCGTCCGGATAGGCCGGAAGCAGCGCTTCGGCGACGGCTAAAGCGACGGTCGTCTTTCCGACGCCCCCGGCGCCGACAATGGTTACCAACCGCTGGCGGGATAGCTGATCGCACAGTGTGCTGATGATGCCAGTCCGGCCCAGTACCCGGGACTTCGAGAGCGGCAGATTGTTGTTCGAGGGTCTTTCTGGCGGAAGAGGCGATGGTCTTTCCGGCTCCGCAAGTGAAACGGGCGCTACGAACCGGTAGCCGCGGCCGGGAAGGTTCGCCAGATATCGGCGGCCTGGCTGGCCATCCCCGAGCGCTCTGCGCAAGCCGGCGACGTGCACACGGAGCGCGGTGTCGTCGACTTTGATGTTCGGCCAGACACGCGCGATCAGCTCGTTCTTTCCGATGATTTCGCCCGGCCGCTCGACCAATGCCGCCAAAATCTCGAGCGCCCTTGTACCGAGCCGGACGGGCACCTCGTCCTCCAGCAGAAGCTGCTGCGCCGGAAGGAGCCTGAAAGGACCGAACGCTATCGTTCGGCCCACCGAGGTGGCCGGCCATTCGACCAAATCGACGTTCCTTCACAAGATGTAAAATTTATAACTTGATCGACTTATAAGATGGGCCCTGTCCCGCGGTCCAGCGCGCATCCGTCTAGAACGTTCGGAGCGTGCCGTCAGACGCCAGCGTCTGGAAACCGCTTCGTCAGCATCTTCGGCGCGGCGGCGAACCAGGCCCGTTTCAGCAGCATCTCGATATGGGCCAGGTCGGCCCTGGGCAGGCGGGCCAGCACGATGGGATAGCCGCGATAATGGTCGGTGGTGAAGAAGGTCTCCGGGTCGGCCTCGAGCAGGATGTCGCGCTCCATCGGGTCGACCTTCAGCACCAGCGTCTCGCCGTCTTCCCACAGCCTTGCGATCAGGCTCTTGGCGACGCGCAGGCATGGCGTGCCATAGGACGTACCCTCTGAAACCGACGGCAGCTTCAGCGCCGTTTCACGGACCTCGGCGAAGGTGGTGGCCATTCCCAGCAGATCAGTCGACTTCGCGGCCGCGGCCGGCGTCGCGCATGAAGTCGGCGACCTGCGGCAGCGCCCGGGCCATCTCGCGGTGGCGGTCGCGCACCGCGTCGACCAGGCTGCCCCCGAGGCCCAGCATCTGGTCGCCGATCTCGATCATTCTGAGGTTGGGCCAGGCCTTGGAGCGGACATCGGCGATCTCCGCCATCATCTCCCGGGCCGGCCGGTCGGGCGTCGCCTCGGCCAGCAGCAGCAGGGCGGCGGCGGTCGAGCGGCTGATGCCCATGTGGCAATGGACCAGCAGATGCGCCTCCCCCGGCGGCCGGCCGATCAGGTCGCGGCCGAATGCGAGCAGCGCCTCGATATGATGCGGCTGCGGCGAGTCATAGCCCGGAACATTCGCCTCGATCACGTCATGGAAGCGCAGCTCCAGCTTCGCATGCGCGCCGAAAGCGCCGAATGCGTCCGGTTCGGGCGTTGCCGGGTCCAGGATCGACAGGACATGCGTGACCTTGGCGTCGGAATAGTCGACCAGCTCATCGATTCCGCAGATTGTGATCTTGAAGGGGGAGGTGCCGGAATTTTCACGCATCGATCAGTCCTATGCGACGTAAGTCGCCACACTATACGAGCCCACACTATACGAGATCGTGCATGATCGAAGCTCAATCTCAGTCCAGCGCGCTGGCTTTTCGCAATTTTCGCCTCTTCATGGCTATGCGGCTGCCGGCGTCGCTGGCTGTGCAGATGCAGAGCGTCGCTGTCGGCTGGATGGTCTATGACATCACGAATGCTCCCCTGTCGCTAGGCCTTGTTGGCTTTGCGCAGTTCCTGCCGGTATTCGGCTTCGCCATCGTCGCCGGCCATGTCGCCGACATCTATGACCGCCGCCGCATCCTGTTGGCGTGCCTTGGCATGCAACTCATCTGCGCGCTGCTGCTGCTTGCGATCGTGACGAGCGGCCTGCGCGCGGTCTGGCCGATCTATGCGGTGCTGCTGCTGTTCGGCACGGCCCGGGCCTTTTCCGCGCCGGCGATCCAGTCGATCCTGCCCAACCTCGTGCCGCGCGTGCTGCTCGGCAATGCCTTTGCCTGGAATTCCTCCAGCTTCCAGACCATGACGATTGCCGGGCCGGCGATGGGTGGGCTGATCTATGCCATCGGGGCCGGTGCGGTTTATGCCGTTGCGGCGGGTATGTTCCTGCTGTCGCTCCTGGCCGCCCTGGCGCTGGAGAGCCCGCCGGTCCAGTCCGACGGGCGCGGCATGGATCTGGGTTCGCTCTTCGCCGGCATCCGCTTCATCCGGGCGCATCCTGCCATCGCGGGGGCCATCTCGCTCGACCTGTTCGCGGTGCTGTTCGGCGGCGCCACGGCGCTGCTGCCGGTCTATGCCCGGGACATATTGGTGGTCGGTCCGCTGGGGCTGGGTCTGCTGCGCAGCGCGCCGGCGGTAGGCGCGGTGGCGGTTGGGCTGGTGCTGGCCCACCGGTCGCTGGGCCGCCATGCCGGACGGACGATGTTCGCCGCTGTCGGCCTGTTCGGCATCGCGACCATCGTATTCGGCTTGTCGCGCAATTTTCTCATTTCGCTGCTTGCGCTCGCCGTGCTGGGCGCGTCGGATATGGTCAGTGTCTTCGTGCGCCAGAACCTGGTTCAGCGTTCGACGCCGGATGCGATGCGGGGGCGGGTGAACGGCGTGAATTTCTTGTTCATCGGCGCGTCCAACGAGTTGGGCGAGATGGAATCCGGCGCCACCGCCGCCTGGTTCGGCTCGGTCGAGGCCGTGGTCCTGGGCGGGATCGGCTCACTCGCCGTCATGGCGCTGTGGCTGTGGAGATTTCCCGAGCTGAGAAGCATCGACCGGTTGGAGGAGGTGGAAATGACCTGAATATTATTGAAATCACTGTGAAATCAGCCGGGTGATCCTAACGCACCCATAATGCGTAGTATTAAAGATAAATGTTGGGCATCTGGCGGCGACGTGGCGTAGTCTGAACGGAACCACAAGGGGAACTGATCTTGCAGACCAAGGATATCGAGTATCGGGACGGCGCTGTGAACATGCGCGGTCTTCTCGCCTATGACGAAGCGAACGCGGGCAAGCGGCCCGGAATTCTTGTCGTGCATGAGGCCTGGGGCCTGGGCGAGCACGCGATGGAACGCGCGAAGATGCTGGCCAGGGAAGGCTATGTCGCGCTGGCGGCGGACATGTATGGCGACCGCCGGCTGGCGACCGACCTGCCCCAGGCGATGGAGCTGATCGGGGAGCTGCGGACCGATCCGGCCAAGCTGCGCCAGCGCGCTTTGTCGGCGCTTGCGGCGCTGAAGGCCCAGCCCAATGTCGACTGCACCAGGCTTGCGGCGATCGGCTTCTGCTTCGGCGGCACGACCGTGCTGGAACTGGCGCGCGGCGGCGCCGAGGTGAAGGGCGTCGTCAGCTTCCATGGTGGGCTGCAGACCGCCGCCCCGGCCGAGCCCGGCGCGGTGACGGCCAAGGTGCTGGTTTGCACCGGCGCCGACGATCCGATGATCCCGCCGGCCCAGGTGACCGATTTCGAGGAAGAGATGCGCAAGGCCGGGACCGACTGGCAGGTCATCGCCTATGGCAACACGGTGCACAGCTTCACCAATCCGGACGCCGGCAAGACGGTGAAGCTGGACGGCGTGGCCTATAACGCCCAGACTGACAGAAGGTCCTGGGCCGCGATGCGGGCGTTCTTCGACGAGATTTTCGCCTGATTGCAGTTCGACTGAAGATGGATACGGGAACGTTGGCGTGAGTCTCAGGGATGATGCATCCGAGGGGGGCCGGATATCGGTCAACCCCTGGATGCCGGAGATGCTGGCGAATGCCGGCATCCCGGTTTGGGTTGCCGCCAACCTCGCCACCGCCGCGGCCTATTTCGTCCTGGGGCTGATCGTCAGCCGCTTCTTTGCCGCCTATGGGCTGTTTCCGGCGCCGATCTGGCTGCCCGCCGGTTTCGCGACGGTCGCGGCGATTGTGGGCGGCCTCAGGCCCCTTGCCGGAAATCAAGCCCACGTCTCCCGGCATGGCTTCAATCGGCGCCAAACGGATAGCTTTTCTGCGGTCCGGTTCCACGTCAAATCGCGCAGTGGTCTTGCTC
>CAZNNJ010000302.1:0-5881 GCA_964574305.1 uncultured Rhodospirillales bacterium
CTCCATCTGGAATTTTGCGCCGAGTGCCGTCAAGCAGCCGGCTCGGCGCTGGATACGGGCGGCGCGCTGCTGGAGGCGATAGAGCCGATGGCGCTGCCGCCCTCGGCGTTCCAGCGCACGCTGCAGGCGATCGATGCCGCCCCGGTCTCGATCGACAGCGTGATCCGCTCGGCCCCGACCTTCGCCATCGGTTGGCCGGCGCCTCTGCGCGACCGTCTGGCCGCCGTGCCGCCCTCGGGCTGGCGCAAAATGCCGGCCGGCTTTCGCGCGCTGCGCGTTCCGTTCAAGGACCCGTCAAGCCGTGTCTGGGTGATGAACGCCCCCGGCGGGCGCGGGCCGCTCTGCCACACCCATGTGACCGATGAGTGGACGGTCGTGCTCCAGGGTGGCTTCAGTGACGAAACCGGCACTTACGCAGCCGGCGACTTCGCCTTCATGGGCCCCGGCGAGCAGCACACGATGGTCGCCGAACCGGGCGAGGGCTGCCTGTGCATCGTTCTGGTCCGCGAAGCGCCGCGTTATCTCACCCTGATGGGCAAGTTGCTGGCGCCGCTGCTCAGGCTGTAAGTCACCGGTCCTTGGGCTATCTGTTGCGGGGGTGGGGTTTGCGCGTCAGCGCGGCCCGGCTGCCGACCGGGCGTTCGGCGAAGCTGCCCAGCGCGATCATCCGGTCGTACATCACCAGCGCGCCGGCGACCCCGACATTGATGCAGAACTTGGTCGGGATTTTCACGACCTCGTCGCAGCGCTCCAGGATTCCGGGCGACAGGTTCCCCTTTTCCGGGCCGAAGATATAGGCGGCCTGGATCGGGTGCTTGAAGCTGGGCAGCTGGTCGGCATCGGGCAGGAACTCGATCCCCACCAGCCTGCAGCCGCGCGGCAGGGTCAGCGCCGCCGGGCTGTCATATTCATAGAACGGCATATGGAACGCCGCCTCCGACGTGTCGGACTGGCGCAGCCCGTGGAAATCGATATCCGGCTTGACCGCGAAGAAGAAGCTCGCCCCGAAGGCATGGGCCGAGCGCATCAGGTTGCCGGCATTATGCGGCTTGCTGATATCCTCGACCCCAATCCCGAAATAACCGCGCAGTTTAGGTTCCAACGTTAATTCGCATAGCTTGCCGCAGTGAGGAAGAGTATTAGGTTGCAGCTACTTCGGTCGCGTTAAGTAGCTGCTTGGCCAACATTCCCTCTATCATCTCTTCCATCGTAGAGAGGGACAGAATTCCCTGCTCCCACAATCCATCTGCTATCTCTAAAGCATGATAATATGGTTTTTTATCGGCGGCGATTTGATCGGGAATCGTTAAGAGTCCGGGAAGAAGGCTTTTTAGCTTAATGCTAAGTACAAGATAAGATACGACTCTTGCTGTCCTGCCATTTCCGTCAGCGAATGGGTGTATCCAGTTCAGCCGCCACAATACATACGAGGCCAGATGGAGGGCGCTTTTTTCTCGCCAGTTCTGGTTCACATACTCGCACATTTCGATCACATGATCGGGTACTTCGATGTGCGGAGGTGGGACGTGGCGGCTTTGACCAATCCACACGGGTGAGTTCCTGTAAGTCCCGGCGAGAGGATGAATACCCTCTAAAGCTTTGTGATTCAAAAACAAGATGGTCGATTGCTTAAGGCGAAATTCACCTTCAGGCGCCATGATGTTAGCCGCAATAAGTTCAAGGACCGCCCTGAACTGCCGGACTCCGTTTTCGGCTTCCCTTTGCGCTTTCTCGATCGGATCAGTGATTAATTCGACGGCCTCAGCTTGGCTGTGCCGATCATCGCTCATCGGCTTTAGCTTTCTTCCCGCCCTCTTCAGCCATGACCTTTGCGTCCGCGGCCGCGACCATTTCCCGAGTAATCCTGGCATTCTCGATATGAGTGTTGCCGTAGACAAAGCTCAACCGTTGCTCGCGGAGCTGCTCCTCGGTCATTGTGACTTTTCGTGCCTTAGCAATCAGAGCTTCAAGCGCTTCAGTCATTCCAGATCTCCAACTTTTACTCACTTAAATCGTCAAAGCGGCAGCACCGCCGATACTGATAAACAACAACCGAATCAAAGGCAGGTTCTTCGCGATCAGCCCATCATGAGAATCTCACGATGCGACTCGCCAATCAAGTCGATCATCTCGCCGCTGACGCTATCGCGACACGTATCGGCGAAACGATGGATGTATAGCCGGGGGATTCTACGAAGAGCCGGTCCAGGCGAGATTCCGCTACCGCCTACCTCAGCGCGACCGTGTAATCGGCGTCGGTCTTGGCTTTGACCTCGTCGAGGGTGACGCTGTCGGCGAGCTCGATCAGGGTGAGGCCGGTCGGGTCGCCGCGGCGGAGCGTGAAGACGGCGAGCTCGGTGATCACCATGTCGACCACGCCCGAGCCGGTCAGCGGCAGGGTGCAGGTCTTCAGTAGCTTGGACGAGCCGTCCTTGGCCGCATGCTCCATCGTCACCACCACGCGCTTCACCCCGGCGACCAGGTCCATCGCCCCGCCCATGCCCTTGATCATCTTGCCGGGCACCATCCAGTTGGCCAGGTCGCCCGACTGCGACACCTCCATCGCCCCTAAGACCGACAGGTCGATATGGCCGCCCCGGATCATCGCGAAGCTGTCCGCCGAGGAGAAGAAGCTGGTCTCCGGCAGTTTGGTCACCGTCTGCTTGCCGGCATTGATCAGGTCGGCATCGACCTCGTCCTCATAGGGGAACGGACCCATGCCCAGCATGCCGTTCTCGCTCTGCAAGGTCACCTTCATCCCCGCCGGGATGTTGTTGGCCACCAAGGTCGGGATGCCGATGCCGAGATTGACGTAGAAGCCGTCCTTGAGCTCACGCGCGGCGCGCGCCGCCATCTGGTCGCGGGTCCAGGGCATCAGGCGCTCCTCTGGCGGGTGGTGCGCTGCTCGATGCGCTTCTCGTAATTCTTGCCGACGATGATCCGCTGCACATAGATGCCCGGCGTGTGGATGCTGTCGGGGTCGAGCTGGCCGGGCTCGACCAGCTCCTCGACCTCGGCCACCGTGACCGTGCCGGCGGTCGCCATCATCGGGTTGAAGTTGCGCGCGGTCATGCGGAAGACGAGGTTGCCTTCGGTGTCGGCCTTCCACGCCTTGACCACCGACAGGTCGGCGGTCAGGCCGCGCTCCATCACGTAGGTCTGGCCGTCGAAGTCGCGCACTTCCTTGCCGTCGGCGACCACTGTGCCGACGCCGGTCTTGGTGAAGAAGGCCGGGATGCCGGCGCCGCCGGCGCGGATGCGCTCGGCCAAGGTGCCCTGCGGGTTGAACTCGATCTCGAGCTCGCCCGCCAGATAGAGCTGGGCGAACAGCTTGTTTTCGCCGACATAGGACGAGATCATCTTCCGGATCTGCCGGGCATCGAGCATCTTGCCCAGGCCGACGCCGTCGATGCCGCAATTGTTGGAGATGACGGTCACGTCCTTGACCCCGGTCGCGACCAGCGCGTCGATCAGCTTCTCGGGGATGCCGCACAGGCCGAAGCCGCCGGCCATCAGCGTCATGCCGTCATGCGTCAGTCCGGCCAAGGCCGACGCGGCGTCTGGATAGACTTTCTTCAAGCGAAATCACCGTTTTTGGCAGCGTTCGAGGGGAATGTCGGATGTACCGGCGGCCCCGTGGAGTGTCAACGCGGCATAGCGCGCCTCAGCCCCTACCGAGCAGGCGGCAGGTCGATCAGCGGTTCGGCGCGGTACATCAGCGCGATCAGCTGGGCGCGCCAGCCGTCCGTATCCGGCTGGCGCACGCTCTGGGCCAGGGCAATGACATCGTTGCAGCTGAGGTCGCGCATGGCGGGGTCGCCGCGCAGCAGCCCGCCGAAACCGGCGGCGGCGGTGGCGAAGCGGACGATCTCGGGCGCGTTGTCGATGGTGCCGACCGCATCGGTGGTGGTGATCGGCTGGTCCAGCTTGGGCTGGCTTGCCGTGGTGCCGGCGACATGCAGCACGCCGTATTTGACGATCAGCTTGGCCGCGCCGCCCTTGGCCGGGGTGTCGCCCCGCTGCGGCAGCAGTTCATAGAGCATCGCCGCCCGGCCGGTGGCGATGCCGCTCGGCGCATCGGCTGGATTGGGCATCGCCGCCGGATCGCCCAGCGCGCGGAAGGCGGCCACGGCACTGGGATCGAACTCGATGCCGATCGAGGCCAAGGCCGGCGCGGCCAGGCCCGGCACCTCGACCCACAGCAGCAGGCTCTCGTCGTTCCAGGGCGTCGTCGCCAGCACGATCATCGGCTTGTCGGGCGCCGTCTCGGCCGGCAGCGGGCCGATCGACGACAGCGCCCGGTTGATCAGCGCCTCGATATGCACGCTGCCATGGGCCGGCAGCATATTGGCCATCAGCGCGGTGCGGATGCCGGACAGCGCATCGGGACGAGAGCCGTCGGGCAGGATGTCGGGGTCAGTCGACTGGCTGGCCAGCATGCGGCCGGGCGGCGGCGGGGTGCTGAAGCTCCAGCTCGACAGATGCGATTCCGCCACCGCATGCCAGCCGACGCCATAGCGGGCCGGCGACATCGCCGCCGCCGGCTTCTTGTCGGCACCCCCGCCCTGCTTGTCGCTGTCGCGATCGTCGCATCCGCCGGTAACGGCCATAGCCAGCGCGAGGCCGGCCAAGAGTCCAAGCTTTCTAAGCATTTGGCCAGCCTAGACCGGTCAGATGGCGGAAATACGGCATCGGCGCAGTCGGTTCGCCATGAGTTAGGGCGCTCGCCTCATGCCTCTATCGGACAGCTCCTGGAGATATTTCTTCCAGCGCTTGTCGTATTCCCGCCCCAGCTCGTGCAGATAGGACCAGCTGAAGAGGCCGGTATCGTGCCCATCGTCGAACAGCAGCCGCACGGCATAATTGCCGACCGGCTCCGCCCCCGTGATGGCGACCATCTGCTTGCCGCCGATCACCTTGCGCTCGGCCTCGCTGTGGCCCTGGACCTCGGCCGAGGGCGATTGGGTGCGCAGATACTCGGCCGAGAGCGTGAAGCGCGTCCCATCGTCGAAGGCGATATGCAGCGCGCGCTCGGCGCGCTTGACGACCAGCTCGGTCGGCCAGACGATATTAGCCATGGCAGCGCTCAGCGCGCGTCGTCGTCGAGAGGACGCGCCTCGTCGACGAGCATGATCGGGATGCCGTCGCGGATCGGGTAGGCGAGGCCGGCGCGGTCGCTGATCAGCTCCTGCGCCGCGGCGTCATAGCGGAGCGGTCCCTTGGTCAGCGGGCAGACCAGGATTTCGAGCAGCTTGGGGTCCGCCTTGCGGTCGGGATTGGACATGAGGGTCTCGGTCAGTGGCGCGGGCTGTCGCCACCGCCATGGCCGGCGATGGCGATCTCGAGCAGGCTCATCATGAGCTTCGCCCGATCGGAAAGGCAACCGGCTTCGAGCAGCGCCTGCTTCTCCGGCGGCTCGAACGGACAGATCATCGCCAGCGAGGTGACCAGCCGCTCGTCCGGCGTCTGGCCGATCGCTTCCCAATTGGCCGACAGCTGGTGCTGGCGGAAATAGGCCTGCAGCAGCTCGATCAGCCGGTGCCGGTCGACGGCGCCCCCCTTCTCGGCCAAATCCGCTTCGTCAAGGTCCGCCGCGTAAGGCCTCCAGTCGGCGACGACCCGGCGATAGCCGCGGCGCAGCGCCAGCTCCTCGACAATCCGGAAGCGGGCGACACCGTCCAGCGCGACGAGATAGCGGCCGTCGCCGGTCTCGTTGAATGAGGTGATGCGTCCGGCGCAGCCGACCCAATAGAGTGGCGGGCCCCTATTGTTTGCCATGGGGGGCCCCGCGCCCGCGGCCTGCGCCGGGAGCACGCCCATCACCCGGGCGGCCCCGATCCCCACGCCCACCACACCCCGACAGCGCATCCCGCAGAGATTT
>CAZNNJ010000302.1:5891-6774 GCA_964574305.1 uncultured Rhodospirillales bacterium
GATCGCATCGTCGAACATCGCCAGATAGCGCTTCTCGAAGATATTGAGCGGCAGGCGCCCGCGCGGCAGCAGCAGGACGCCGGTCAGCGGAAAAACCGGCAATTCGCGGGGCAGATCCCCCGCCGAGCTATAGCCGCCGGTCATGTCGCGCTGGTTCAGGAGAACAGGATCGAGGACAGCTTGCGGCGGCCGCCGACCGTGATCGGGTCCTTGGGGCCCCTGGCCTCGAAATATTTCACCAGCTGCTTGCGCGCCTCTTCCTCGTTCCAGCCGCGGTCGCGCTTGATGCTCTCCAGCAGATGGTCGATCGCCGCCTCATGCTGGCCAGCGGCATAGAGCGCGGTCGCCAGATCGATCCGGGCCCGGTGATCGGCCGGGTCGCGGGCGACGGCGTCCTTCAGCGGGCCGATCGGGCCGGCGCCCGCGGCCTGGTCGGCCAGGTCGATCGCGGCCTTGGCGGCGGCGATGTCGGCATGGTTCGCGATCTCCTTCGGCACCTGGCTCAGGACACTCTTGGCCTCCTCCAGCCGGTCCGCGGCCAGCAGGGCGCGCACCAGCCCCAGGAAGGCGGCCGGCGTTTCCGGGACCTCGTTCAATATCGCGTGGTAAAGCGCGATAGCGTTTTCGGCGTCGCCGGCCGCCAGAGACTGGGCGGCTTGCTCCAGCACCGCCGCGACGCCATCATCGCCGCCGGTATTGGCGGCAAGGCGGTCGACAAACTGCTTCACCTGGCTGTCGGGCAGCGCGCCTTGGAAGGCGTCGACCGGGCGGCCCTGATAGAAGGCATAGACGGTCGGGATCGACTGGATGCACAGCCCCTGGGCCAGGTCGGGGTTCTTGTCGATATCGACCTTGGCAAGCCGCCCCTTCCCGCGCCTCCCCC
>CAZNNJ010000303.1:0-6773 GCA_964574305.1 uncultured Rhodospirillales bacterium
CTCCTTCCTGGACATCGGCGACGATACGCTGGAGTTGAATGCGGGCTACCAGGATTCGATCCTGAGACAGATGCGCGGTCAGAACACGGGCAACGCTCCCCTGACTTACCTCAGCCAGCAAAACAACCACATCCCCTACAACGTGATATCGGCTGAGCTGCGCTATTATTCCACCGGCCGGGAATTCTGGAATTACATGATCGGCGCCGATCTGATTCGGCAAACCGAGCCGGTCAACGTGACTCAGCCGAACGATTCGTTTATCTCGGGCGCTGCTGTAACCCCGACGTTCACCTTCCCGTTCGGCGGGCACTACATCCAAACACCGGTCGATGTTTCGATCTTCATTCCCGACCAGTCGACGCATTACTCCGTATTTGGAAGTTCGTCCTTTAAGTTTACTGATGACCTCGAACTCGATGTCGGCGCCCGCTATCAGGTGTTTCGCACGCACCAGCAGAGCTATCTGACGGTGGTTGCCGCCGGCAACACAGTGCTGGACAACCTTGCGACGATTTCGGCGGATAACGCCATCAGGACCTACCACGCATTCACCGGCGGGGCGAACCTGAAATACACCTTCACGCCGGATCACGTTGGGTATGTGTCCTACAATCACTCCTTCCGCCCCGGCTCGTCCGCTGTCGGCGTGACGGTTCCCCTCAGCGACGACTTGACCCTCAGCAAACCTGAGACCTCGGATGCCGTCGAGATCGGGCTCAAGAGCAGCTGGTTCGATCATCGGCTAAACGTGAACACCGATGTGTTCTACCAGCATTTCAACGGTTACATTAACGTGGTGACGACAAACGCTTCCAGCGCGGCCAATGGCGTCATCGATGCGAGCCCGGAGCTGACTTACAACGGCGACGCGGAAAGCGAGGGCATCGAAACGCAGGTGGATGCCATCATCACCGACGGTTGGGACGTCGGACTGAAGGCGAGCTGGGTTAACGCGCAATACACGGACGCGCTCATCCCCTGCAACACCTTCACCGCGAGCGGCGCCGCTTACGTGCCGGTTGGGCAGCAGATATCGATGTGCCCGAGCAACGGCAGGATCGGTGAGACGCCGAAGTTCCACCTGACCCTGCAGTCGGAATACGATTACGACACCGGCACGTCGTATCAACCCTTCATCAGCGGTCTGTTCAGTTATCAGCCGGGCTGGCATTCCAGCATCTACAATTACGATTTCCAGGATCTGCCGATCCTCAACCTCTATGCGGGCGTGCGTAACGAGGAGCAGGGCTGGGACTTCACCTTATTCGTTAAGAATGTGTTCGATCTTGAAAGCATCCGGCAGATAGCGGCATCGAACAGTCAGCAGGCAACAAGCGTCGTCCAAGTCTACAACAACAATGCGCTGGCAGCCGGAACGCCGATCGACTCCGGCTACCGGTCGGTCAATGTCACACTGCCACGCGAGATCGGCGTCACGCTGCGCTACCGGTTCGGCGGTGGGTCCTCGGAACCGGAGGCGGCACCGGCTGCTTATGTCCCGCCACCTGTCCAGGCGGTGGCTCCGGCCCCGCGCAGCTATCTTGTGTTCTTCGACTTCAACAAGTCGGATCTCACCGGGCAGGCCCAGCAGATCGTGGATCAGGCGGCCTCCAATGCCGGCCCGGCAAAGGTCACCCGCCTGACGGTCACCGGCCATACCGACACTGTGGGCTCGGACGCCTATAACATGCGTCTCAGCCGTCGCCGCGCGGAGTCGGTCGCGGCCCGCCTCGAGAAGGACGGCATCGCGTCGTCGGAGATCGAGATCGTCGCCAAGGGCAAGCGCGACCTGCTGGTTCCGACCGCGGACGGTGTTCGTGAGCCGCAGAACCGGCGCGTGCAGATCGTCTATGACGGCGGACCGAACTCCTAACGCGGTCACTGCGGCGGGTTCAGGGCGACGTCGCCCTGAACCCGCCTTTCAGACGGCGCGCTGCGTCAGACCGACGTCGCGCGCCGTACTGTTTTTGATGCAGAAGCGCTGCTTGCGGGGTAATGGCTGGGCCAACATCGGATGGCTATTCGATAGGCCTTTTGCGCTTTGCGGGAAGGGCACAATCATCGCGTGACGACGCTGCGCGTGGCTTATTAGGAACGTTGAGGCATCATGATGAGCACAGAGACGATTTTCAAAGGCGGCGCGGCGGTAATCACCGGTGCCGGCAGCGGCATCGGCGAGGGGATTGCGCGGACTGCGGCCGCGTTCGGCATGCAGGTGCTGCTCGCCGATATTGCGATTGATCGCGCTGAGGCGGTGGCGGCCGACATCCGCGCCGTGGGCGGGATCGCGTTGGCCGTCCGCACCGATGTAAGCATTCCATCCGAATTAGACCAACTCGCCGATCGTGCCTATGCCGAGTTCGGTGACGTCAAGCTGCTGGTCAACAATGCCGGAATCGAGACGCTCGGCTTCGTCTGGGAATTGCCGATCGAACGCTGGGAGAAGACGCTCACGGTCAACATCCACGGCGCGATTCATGGTGTACGCGCATTTGCGCCACGCATGCTCCAGAGTGCCGACCAAACTTACATCGCGAACGTGGCTTCGATCGGCGGGCTTGGCATGATGCCCGTGCAGACGCCCTACATCCTCAGCAAGCACGCCATACTGTCGTTCACCGAGTGCCTGCATCTGGAGATGCAGCTCCAGGAGCGGCCAGTCAGCATTTCGGCGGTCCTGCCGGGCCCTGTCGCGACCCGCATCTTCGAGGATGCGAACGGCGCGGATGCCGAGCCGGTGATCGCCGCACATCGCGAGACCATGCGCAGAATGCTTGTCGAGCAGGGCATCACCCCGCTCGAGGCCGGACGTAGAATCCTCGATGGCATAGCAGCCAACCAATTCTGGGTGTCCACGCATCCGGAAATCACGGCCCAGATGGCAGAGGCCAGAGCTGATCACCTCGCCGGACTAAAGACGCCGGAGATGACTGCAGAATCGCGGGGGCTTCTGAAACGGTAGTGTTCTTCCGCAACTGCGTCTTTATCGTTGTGTTTCAACCATCGTTCGAGAGGGATGCGCGCCCGGTGCCCCGGCGGCTGCCATCGACAACTTGGACCAGGGCTAGTCAGCTCGCTTCAATTTCCAGCGTCTCGCCGGACGCCCATGCCGAAATGCGGTCGTCGCCAAGGGCGAACTGAGGACAGAGATCGAAGAAGCTCTTGTCGGCCACGGCGACGCGCTGAAGCCGGCGCGGCACGCAGCCAGTAAGATCCGGCCGGCTATGCTGGAGCGCGAGATTGTCCCAGATCACCAGATCGCCGTTGTTCCAGCGATGCTCGTAGAGGTTGCTCGGCGCATACAAGGCCGCGAACAATTGATGCAGGAGCGCCTCGCTTTCCGCCTGCGGCAGGTCGCCGATCCGGGCGGTCTGCATTTCGCTGACATAGAGGATGGGCTCGTCCGTTACGGGATGGGCAACGATTACCGGGCGCTCTACCTGCGGCAGGATATCGGGTGCGCGGAATGCGATCTCGCGGTGTGACTGGACTCGCGAGATCAGCGCGACGGCGGTCATTTTGCTGATGCGTTCGCGCAGCGCTGCCGGGAGCGTGTTCAGCGCGTGGACGCCGTTGGAAAACCGCGTCCAGGTCTGACCGTCGACGACCTCCAGGGCATTCAGCGACAGGGCCTTGAAGGGCTCAGGCGTGAACGACAGGTCCGAGTGGTAGCAGAGCGCCGCGGCGCCGAGGTTTCCGTCCGCGGAGATCTCCCTGTACTCGCCCTTGTCGCCCAGAACATCGCCGATATAGCCCATGACCCGCACCTGATCCGCCTCCGTCAGGCGGTGGTTCCGGATAACGATCAGCTTCTCGCGATAGAAAAGGTCGCGAAACCGTCGTTGCGATTCGGGCTCGAAGGTGGCGCGTAGATCGACAGCGAGTTCCACGCCGAACGGATCGAGGCGCTGTATTGCGAAATCCGGCATTGTCCTCCCGGCTCCCTTGGGTGTCCGCGCCCATTGTCGGGCGCAATCATTGTACCGCAGGCTCCGGCAGGGCACGGCACTCCCGTCACGAGTACCGGTTCGCGATACCTGCCGGTGGACAAAAAGGTACTCGGCAGAAATCGGTAAGGCGAGCTTCACGGCTGACGCAATATGCGCCGCAAAATCAGGCGAGGCTCCCGGGCACCTGCGCGCGACCGAGCTGCAGCCTTTCAATGGAAGGATTTTTCTCGACATGCACCAACAACCGAATTTGAGTGGCAAGGTCGCGCTGGTGACAGGCTCCAGCCGGGGCATCGGCAGGGCCATCGCGCAAAGGTTGGCTTCGGCAGGGGCCACCGTTGTCGTGACCGCCCGCTCGGTCGACAAGGAAGCGGCCGGAAAACGTTTCGCGTCCGAGCAGGTCGTGGCCGGCACGCTCGCTGAGACGGTGTCGCTGATCGAGAGGGCCGGCGGTAAGGCGATCCCGATCGGCGCTGATCTCGAAGATCTCGAAGCCTGCAAAGGGCTCGTGGCGAAGGCGGCCCAGGCCGCCGGCGGGCTCGATATCCTGGTGAACAATGCCGGCTTCGCCGATTATGCGCGCGTCGACTCGATGTCGCTCGAAACCTTCGACCGCACGGTCCATCACTACCTGCGCGCGCCGTTCCTGCTGGCGCAGGCGGCGATCCCGGAGATGAAGAAGCGTGGCGCCGGCTGGATCGTCAATATCGGCTCGGTCACCTCGATGCCCATCGCGCGGCCTATCCCCGACTATCAGAAGGCTGGCGGCGACACGATCTATGCCTCGATCAAATCGGCGCTGAACCGCTTCACTCATGGTCTGGCGGCCGAGCTGGTGGACAGCAATATCGCGGTCAACCTGGTCGGCCCCTCGACCGCCATCCGCACGCCGGGCGCCTCTGACCTGATCCCGACCGAATTCCCGACCGAGGATGTCGAGTACCTGGCCGAGACGGTGCTCCATATGAGCTACCTGCCGGCGGCCGAGCGCACCGGCTTCCTCGGCTTCTCGATGCACTTCCCCTGGGCCCACAACATCCAGGTGATGAGCCTGGACGGCAAAACGGAATTCCCGAAGAAGGAGCCGCCGGCCTGGTCCCACCCGGCGATTCCGGCTGCCGGCGTATAAAGAAAACGGGCCGGGCAGCCTGCGCTGCCCGGCCCTCATTCTGAGCGCGGTTCGCGCTGCGCACGTTACTGCTGAAGCAATTCAACGACCTCGATCAGGTGGCCTTCGACGTCGCGGACGAACGCAACCCTGACGCCGTGCTGGGGTTGGTTTTGCGCTTCCTGCGCAACACTGCCGCCGGCCTTCCGGGCCCGCGCGACGAAGGCGTCGACATCCTGGGTGATGAAGCCGAGGATGACTTCCGCGGTTTTTGGTACCGGCGCGTCTAGGAAACTGAGCAGCACGAAGGTCGCAGCTCCCTGGCCGGTCACGTTGAACATGATCTCGCTGATCGAGCGGTTTTCGATTTCCGCATCAACCCGCGCCATCTCGGTCAGCTCGCAAACCGACTTGTAGAAGGCGGCGGATTTCTCCAGATCGCCGACGATGAGTTTCGTGAAGCCAAAATGATCGGTTGCCACTATCGCGTGCTCCTTACTGTCGGGTTGGGTTGCTATCAGGTCGGGGGAATGCCCAGGTGGGCGCGGAATCGGGTTTTCAGGAACGCACCGTCACGGGGTGGCAAGGTCTTCGGCGTCGCGCCTGCCGCGATCACCAGGTGGACGAAGCGAGGCCCGCCGACGGTCTCGCGGATCGCCGGGCGCAGCGCGGCGACGCCGTCGAGATTTGCGGCTAACCGGCACGCGGCGAATCCCGCGGCGGTCGCCATCGCGCACAGATCGACTCTATGCGCCGTGTGGCTCCTCTGACCGCCGGTCTCGCCATATTCTCCGTTATCCAGCACGAGGAGTGTAAAATTGCTCGGTGCGGCGACCGCGATCGTGGCTAAGGCGCCAAGCGCCATCAACTGCTCCCCATCGCCAGTGATCACGGCGACGGGGCGCTCCGGCTGCGCCAGCGCCAGGCCGAGCCCCATCATGGCTGCTCCGCCCATCGCACCCCATAGATAGAAGTTCGCGTCGTGATCGCCAGTTGCGAACAGGTCGTAGCTGGGCGAGCCCAATCCCGAGATCACCAGAAGGTCGCCGCGGTCCTTGAGCAGGGTCGCGACGGCCGCGCGCCGATCCATTCCGTCCGCCATTATTCTGGGTCCCATTTCTTGCGACCGAGCATCTTCTGCGAGAGCAGGATGGCGATCGCCTGGTCGGAATCGAACGCCATTGCCGCGGCTGCCGAGACGGTATCCGCCAGCGCGTCCAGCGTCTCGACGCGCAGGACCCGGACACCCATGATCTCGAAGGCCTGACGCGTCGCCCGGCCCATCGGCATTTGCCAGGGATTGAACTCGGCCCACTCGCCGCGCATGGTCACGATGGCAAGAAAGGGGAAGCGGCAGCTCGCCAGCAGCGACAGCATGTTCACGCAATTGCCAACGCCGCTCGACTGCATCAGCATCACCGCCTTCCGGCCTCCGAGCCAAGCGCCGGCGGTCATCGCGATGCCCTCTTCCTCGGTGGTCAAGGATACGGTGCGTACAGAAGGTGTCGCCGCCAGCAGGTCGATGAGCCGGGCGAGGCCGGCATCGGGAACATAGGCCGCCTGTGCGATCCCTGCGTCGAGAAGCGCCTTGTGGATGACCGGCGCCCAGGGCGCAGCCAAATCGTCGAAAGCGGTCGCGTCCACCGGTAGTCGAGCCCCTGAATTCCCCTGTCTCGTCTACTAGAGAGCACGTCGCGCCGGCTCAAGCCCGG
>CAZNNJ010000304.1:0-6741 GCA_964574305.1 uncultured Rhodospirillales bacterium
TTGACGTTGATGTGCGCAAACGCCCATTCCACAGCCATGGCCTCGGTCATTCGTACGACCGCGGCTTTGGTCGCAGCATATAGGGCAGAGCCGCGTTCGGCGTAGTGAAAGGCCGCCATTGATGCGACGTTGATAATCCTGCCGGGCCTTTGAAGCTTGATCAGCCGCGCAGCCACGTTGCGCGACAGAATGAACGGAGCTTTCAAATTGACCTCAATCACTTCATCTATCAGATCGAGGGGCATCTTGGTCGCCAGCTGAGCATCGGGGATGCCGGCGTTATTCACGAGGATAGAAACCGGTCCGAGCTTGTTCTCGACCTGGTCCACTATACGGCTCAGAGCGTCCATTTCCCGGACGTCCAGGCCGATGGCGATGGCATGACCGCCGACAGCCCCGATCTCATCGACCAGGGCTTTTAGACGATCCTCGCGGCGGCTCGCGACCGCAACCTTCGCGCCGGCTCTGGCAAGAACCTGCGAGAAACGATGGCCGAGACCGGAGGAAGCGCCCGTGACCAAAGCTGTCTGGCCAGTCAGATCGCAGCCTGCAAAGGGGAGGGGGTGTTGCATACGAAGGTCAGGCCGCCAAAACAACGTCGGCGGTTGCGTAGCGCGTCATGTGAAAGTCGACCGAGCCGAAGGCTTGCTCAATGACCGTCCCGCGCTTGAAGTAATGTCCGACAGCGATCTCGTCCGTCATTCCCATCGCGCCATGGAGCTGCACGGCGTTCTGGCCGACCATCCGGAGGCTTCGCCCGACGGTTACCTTTGCCGCAGAAACAGCCTTCCGCCGCCTTGCGGCGTCCTTGTCCAACCCAAGTGTTGCCAGGTACAGAGCCGACACCGACTGCTCCAGGGCCATGTACATGTCGACCATGCGGTGCTGCAGGGCCTGAAAGGATGCTAGTGGTTGCCCGAACTGCTTGCGCTGCTTCGTGTATTCGACGGTCGCAGCCAGCATTCTGCGCATAAGACCCACTGCTTCTGCGCATACGGCCGCGGTTGCTTGATCCATCACGGGGTCCAGCAACTGCAGCGCCTTGCCGGGAGAGCCGAGCAGTGCGGTCGTACCGAGGGTGACCTCATCGAAAACCAGATCGGCCGCCAACCGACCATCGATGAGGCCATAAGAATGTTTTCGGATACCCGGCGCGTCTGCCTCGACGATGAACAGCGAAATCCCTTTTGGATCGTCGGCGGTTCCCGACGTCCGTGCCGTCACGAGCAGGTGTGTCGCACAGGGGGCGCAGGCCACGACCGGCTTCACGCCGCTGATAATCCAGCCTTCGCGAGTTTCGCGGGCCTCGGTCCGTACGCTCTGAAGGTTAAACAGTGAGCCGATCTCCAGAGCGGCCAGCGCGATGCGCACATTGCCTCCCGGGATCTCAGCTAACAGTTCCGTTCCAACACTGCCGCCGGCCTGTCTAAGGATCCCGCCGCCGATCACGGCCGTTTCGAGATAAGGTTCCGTGACCAGCGCCTCTCCCATTTCCTCCATGATCAGCATTGTTTCCACGCTACCGCCGCCGCTCCCCCCTACATCCTCGGGAAGAGCGGCGCCGAGAAGGCCTAGCGTGGCAAAACTGTTCCAGATCTCTGGATCGAAACCCTGCGAGGCCACTAGCCGTTGCCGGCGTGCGGTGAAGTCATATTTCGCTGACAGGAATCGCGCGACGCTGTCGCGTAACAGCTTCTGCTCCTGGTTCAGCGACAAGTTCATCATTACCTCCTATTCGGCAACTGACCGAGTATTATATAAACAATTGATTAAGGAAAGAGGCTTGCAGATTGGACTATGCTTCGACGCTAGCTTCATCCGGACGCAAACTCCGTAATTCGTTCGAATCCGGGTCGGGTTAACGATGGGCGGCCGCGCAAAGTTGAATGAGGCAATCAGCTAACTGGCGAACGGGCCCATCCCTGCGCGACGCCGCTCACAGGCTGCGGGCCACGACTTCCTTCATGATTTCAGACGTTCCGCCATAGATTCGTGTGACGCGCGCGTCGCGCCAGAGGCGGGCGATACGATATTCGTTCATGTATCCGGCGCCGCCGTGCAACTGCAGGGCCTTGTCACAGATCTCGTTCTGCAGCTCGCTATGGAACAGCTTGGCGGCCGATGCTTCTGCTGTCGTCAGCTTTCCCTCGACATGCCGCGCAACGGCCCAATCAAGATGAGCCCAGCCCACTTGGAGCTTGGTGGCGATATCCGCCAGAATGAAGCGGGTGTTCTGGAGATCGAATACCGTTTGCCCGAAGGCCTTGCGCTCTTTGGTGAATGTCACGGCTTCGTCCAAGGCGCGCTGAGCCGAGGCCTGGGTCGCGCAGGCCACAGCCAATCGTTCCTGCGGCAGCTCGGACATCAGATAGCCAAAGCCCTGGCCTTCCACGCCCAACAAATTAGATTGGGGGACCTTCACATCGCTAAAGAAGAGCTCGGAGGTATCGCCCATCTTCTGGCCGATTTTGTCAAGGTTGCGGCCGCGCACGAACCCCTCGCGATGGCGCTCCGTCAGGATCAGGGATATCCCCTTGGCTCCCGCGCTGGCGTCGGTCTTGGCGACGACAATCACGAGGTCGGCGTGCTGACCATTGGTGATGTAGGTCTTCGACCCATTGATCAGATAAGTGTCGCCGTCCCGGCGCGCCGTTGTTCGGATGCTCTTCAAATCCGAGCCGGTACCGGGTTCCGTCATAGCGATGGCGCCGACTGTCTCGCCCGAGATCAGCCGTGGTAGCCACTTTTCCTTCTGCTCGGGCGTGCCGTAGTGCTCGATGTAGATCGGAACAATGTCCGACTGCACGCTTGTTCCGATCGAGGTTATGGCATAGGCCAGTTCCTCATTCACGATGGCGTTGTAGCGGAAATCGAGCCCCAGTCCCCCCCATTCGGGAGAGACGGTCGGGCCGAGCAATCCGGCCTTTCCCGCTTTCAGCCAAAAATCGCGATCGACGATCCCATTCTCCTCCCAGCGATCGACATGAGGCTCGACCTCACGAGCGATGAAGTTGCGCAGCTGCGTGCGGAAAAGGATATGCTCTTCATCGAAAATAGTGCGCGTTGTGCTGGGAATCATCGCACTCTCCTGTTCAGGCGATCAGTCGGGGCCGGCATGCGCACTTCCTGCGCTCCGAGCTTCAATTGTTGTATTCAGCGATCTTCAGCTTGCCGAGCTGTGACATGTGGACTTCGTCCGGACCGTCGGCGATGCGCAGGAAGCGATTGGTCGTGTAGAGAAACGCGATCGGGGTGTCGTCACTGACTCCCATGCCGCCATGCGCCTGGATCGCGCGATCCATAACCCGCTGGGCCATCGAGGGAGCCACGACCTTGATCGCTGCGATAAGATCACGCGCAACCTTGTTGCCGTAGCGGTCCATGTGGCTGGCCGCTTTGAGCGTGAGCAGGCGGGCCTGTTCGATTTCGCACCAGGATTTTGCGATGTCCTGCCTGATGCTGCTCTGGTCGGAGAGCTTGCGGCCAAAGGCGACCCGTTTCTCAACGCGGCGGGCCATGATTTCCAGCGCGCGTTGCGCCTGGCCGATCGAACGCATGCAGTGATGGATGCGGCCCGGCCCGAGGCGCCCCTGAGCGATCTCGAAGCCACGCCCCTCACCCAGAATCATATTGGATTTCGGCACCCGCACGTTTTCGAACAGCACTTCGCACTCGCCGCCCGGCGAATGGTCACGGCCAAAGACGGTCATGGTGCGGACAATGCGGATGCCCGGTGTATCGCGCGGCACGAGAATCGTGGAATGCTGCTGATGGCGAGGATTGTCGGGCAGCGTCTTGCCCATCACTAAGAACAGTTTGCAAAGCGGGTGCATCGGCCCGGAGATCCACCACTTGCGGCCGTTGATTACATAGTCTGTGCCATCGGGGACAATTGTCGTCGCGATGTTGGTCGCATCCGAGGAGGCCACGTCGGGCTCGGTCATCACGTAGGCCGACCGGATATTGCCGGCCAGCAGCGGTTTCAGCCACTGCTCCTGCTGCTCGGGCGTACCGTAGCGAGCCAAGACCTCCATGTTCCCCGTGTCGGGCGCAGAGCAGTTGAATACTTCCGACGACCAGAGAACACGTCCCATCAACTCGGCAAGCGGAGCGTACTCAAGGTTGGTGAGGCCGGGGCTGAACTCGCCATAGTCATGTGGCAGAAACAGGTTCCACAGGCCCGAGGCCCGCGCCTTTTCCTTCAGCAACTCCATCCCCGGCCATGATTTCCACTGGTTGACCGGATCGGCGTGAAATGCGTGCTCTTCCGCTTCGATGGGATAGATATGCTCATCCATGAAAGTCTGCAGGAGCGCGATCAACTCCTTCGTCTTCGCGCTATGTTCAAAATTCATGATCTGCTCCGGCTATCGGGTGAGTGTGAATCCGCCGTCCACCACGATCGTCTGTCCGACTATGTAAGAGGCGAGCGGGGAGGCGAGGAAAAGAGCCACGGAACCCATTTCCGCTGGCGTGCCAGTGCGGCCGAGGGGAATGCTGCGTTTCGCTCGCTCGAGACGTTCCGGCTTTTCGACGTGAATGGTCGTGAGCTTGGTGGGCACCAGGCCGGGGGCGATGCCATTGACCCGGACGCCGTCTCGAGCCCAGGCTTCTCCAAGCGTGCCGGTGAGGTGGTGAACGGCCGCCTTGGAAGCACCGTAGGCCGGGTTGCCGCCGCTGGACAGGAAGCCGCTGGTGGATCCGACGAGGATCATCGCGCCGCGACTCTCCACAAGCATCGCATGAAAGTGCCGCGCGCAGTCCATGACGCTGTCCAGGTTCACGGTCATGACCTTGTCCCAGCCGGCCCGATCATATTCGGCTCGATGTAGCAAAAGGGTGCCTTGGCAAAGGATCAGGACGTCCAAGCGCGAGAAGGGCGGCTGGAAGGAGTCGATGGCCCTCGCATTGCTGAGGTCCAACTGGATGTAGTTGAGGCCAACGAGAAGCGATCCCTCTTCGCCGGCATAGTCATGGGAATGGGCGCGCGTTCCGCTCACATAAACCTTAGCCCCGCGCTCGAGGAAGGCGTGGGCAATGCCGTTTCCGATCCCGCTTGATCCGCCCACAACAAAAATTTGTTTACCGCTAAAATCAAGAGATTCCACCAAAATCACCATTATCCGCCATAATGCGACATGATCCGCTGCCCGACGGCTTATGCACTGTGGCAAAATTTGAGAAAGAATCAAGAGCTGTTCGTGATCGTCCGAGGCGGCGTGTCGGCACGATCCTTCCGATTTGGCGGAGTTGCGCCACGCCGCGCGCCAGCGCGGTGTTGGCAGCCCAACGCCGGGCCGCGAATTTCCGGTTGCTGCGCTCGGCCAAGTTCCAGATTTTGTCCATGTTCATGCGCGCTCTGGATGCAGCCGGCCGTGTTCTCCGCGCCGCATTCCGACGGCGAAGCCTTGACGACCGGAATGTTGGTCGCTCGCGGCGCAACGCACCCCGATGCGAACCCGACCACGAGAAGTGTGTCTTCGGAACGTCGGTACCTGGTGCTCTCGTGGCATACATCGCCACCGATCGGTCACAATCCGAGTCGATGCCGCTGCCGCTGACGTCTGGCATGGCCGGATCGTGATCAGAGATTTGGTAAAGCTCAGCGATGCTGCGCGGATCTGCACGAGCGCCACGCGCCGCCGGCGCAGGGGAGCTCGCAAAGTCAAAACCGGTGAGCTCAACGGTGAGGGCCTTCACCTGCAGCGCTTTCAGTCGCCCGGCTGCACGCGTCGGGTAGGCCGATCGGCATTCTTCCCGGAACGCCGCTCCGCCTTCCGCCAAAGAGGGGGCGCCGAAGAATCTAATTGCAGCCCTCGATGGCGTTAGCCCCTCCTCTTGGCGCTCGATCCTCTCTGGCATTTTCCGCCAAACAGCCGAAATTTGAGAAATACTTAATTATTTGGTTGACGCAAGATTGCACATCTCATAAGTCGATGTGGCGTCCGACGACGAGACGCCGAATGCGGAGGGAAGATGTCGTTCGAGAAGGTTGAGGTCGAACGTCGCGGCGCGGTTACGATACTGCGCTTGAATGACCCTGGCGTGCTGAACGCGGCGACACCCCAAATGATTGTGGAACTGGGCCGGGCGATCGACGAGTCACTTGCCGGGGCACGTGCCTTCGTTCTGACGGGCGCTGGCCGGGCCTTCTGCTCGGGAGCAAATCTTACCGTCCCCGATGAGAGCGCGAGCGAGGGTGAGCCCGACGCCGGCGCCATGCTTGAGTATTACGCAAATCCCTTGATGCTGAAGCTTCGCCGTCTCCCGATACCACTCATTTGCAGCGTGCGCGGCCCGGCCGCTGGCATGGGGTGTTCGCTGGCACTTGCGGCCGATCTCGTCGTCGCCAGCGAGACGGCCTATTTCCTTCAGGCCTTCATCCGCATTGGCCTCATTCCGGACTGTGGTTCGACCTTCATGCTCGCGCGCGGCATTTCCCGTGCCAGGGCGATGGAGATGATGATGCTCGGCGAGCGGATCCCGGCGCAACAGGCGTTGGAATGGGGTTTGATCAATCGGGTTGTTCCCGACAGCTCGCTCGACGAGGCGGCAATGGAACTGGCCGCCCGCCTCGCACAGGGTCCGACTCAAAGCTACGGCCTCATCCGGTCGCTCGTGTGGGACGCGCTTGAATCGGGCCTTGAGGCCTCCCTTCCCCAAGCACGCGATCTGCAGAAAATTTCCGGACAATCCCCAGACGTTTTTCAAAGGAAAAACCGCCTCCCAAAAAAACCCCCC
>CAZNNJ010000305.1:0-6737 GCA_964574305.1 uncultured Rhodospirillales bacterium
CTTGAATCACGACTACTCCACTTTGGGAATCCCGTTTATGAGTTTAGGACCTAGTTCCTTCAGTGTGGCCTTATCCTTGTCATGGACGCCGAGCGCCGCGTAGCGCTGGGCGCCGGTCTCTCGGCGACGACCTTTGAACGGCTCCCACAGATTTTGCGGATATACATCGTATTCCGGCGTCTCGGTCTCCCCGGCGGCGAGCTTGCTAGCGATGATGGCGCGGAAATTGGCTAGCGGCTTACCGGCGAGCGCGTAGACCCGCCAAGGCTGGAGATTGCCGCCCGAAGGTGAACGGCTCGCCGTCTCCAAAATTTCGCGGACGATGGATTCGGGAACCGGATCGGGCTTGAAAGCGCGCACCGCGATACGGTGCCGAAGGGCATCGCTGACGTTCATTGGTGCTAATCCCTGGTCGCTGCAGAAATTCGAAAACTAGCTCGCGGGTGATCGATCCACTGGACGCGGGCGAGAACGTCCCGGCGCGGTGTTTCGCAGTCCGCATTAAAAGTCAGCAAACATGAACCCTGCCCGCGCGGGGCAAACGGCAGAATTGCGGGAACGAAAATCTTATGTAATTTCATCAGTCTTATGCCCAACGCCTCAGCCGAACCCACGCGCGATCGCGGTCGCGATTCCGGTGCCAATTCTCTCACCCCAAAAGGGGCTGGAACCCGCGCGAGACTCATCGCCGTCGCCGAGCGACTCTTCGCACGCAAAGGCGTCGAAGCGGTCTCCTTAAACGAGATAAACCGGGCAGCACGACAGCGTCACAGCAACTCCTGCCAGTATCATTTCGGCGGTAAAGAGGGGCTGATCCAGGCTATTCTCGATAAGCACATCCCTGGTATCGCCGCGCGCCGGAACGCGAAGTTCGACGCGCTCGAGGCTGCAGGCGAACTGGATCTCAAGAGCGTCATCCATGCCTGGGTTGAACCCGTCGTCGCGAAGCTCAATGACCGTGATGGCGGAAAGGAATACATCCGAATCAGTGCACAACTGATGACGCACCATCTGCTGGCAACTCAGAACCTCGGACAGTCGCCGTTTATCCTTCCAGAAGTCGATCGGCTGACGCGGACACTGACCGCCGCGGTCGCTGAGCGCGCGCTGCCAGGTCCAATCGTGCGCCAGAAGCTCATGATGGCCGGCATCATGGTCATTCACGGATTGGCTGAGTACTCCCGCCTGATCGACGCTGTCCCCGAGCTTGGCCTCCCCCCGAGTAGAGATTCTTTTGCCCGACATTTGGAGTCGATGGTTATGAGCGCCATGATGGCGGAGCCAGATCTTGGAGGCACGGACTAGGGCAGTCATTCCGAAGGCTAGTCAGGAAACATCACCATCACTTTGGCTGAGGCTTCCGGGTTTTTCGCGATCTCAAACGCCTCCTGGATTTCATCGAACGAAAACCGATGACTAATCATCGGTTGGATTTCAATTTCCTCGGCTGACAATAAGGAAAGCACCTCCGGAAACTCGTTCGGGTAAGCCATCGACAGGTTAATCGACAGTTCCTTGGCAAGCGCCGTCAGGAAATTGACCTGTACGGGCGTATGGTGAACGGCCAAAACCGTGAGCTGAGCGTTGAAACGCGCATTGGCGATGATTTCGGGGATTACCCCGGGCGCCCCTGACACCTCCAAGAAAACGTCCGATCCGACATAAGGGAAACCAAACAAGGTGCCCGCGCCGTGCGATTGCGCTATCCGCGCCCAGATGTCGTCGCGATCAGGGTTCAGCGTAACAGCTGCGCCCAACGCCTGCGCGCGTTTTAGCCGCTCGTCGGATTTGTCGATGGCGATGATGTCGTCCACGCCAGTACGCTTCAGGTGAGAGACCACGCCCAGTCCGATACACCCAGTGCCGAATACCACCACCTTATCGCCAGGCTTGGCCCCGGAGCGATTTACGCCATGCAAGGCGACCGACAGTGGCTCGGCCATCGCAGCCGTTTCAAATGATAACCCCTCTGGAAGCGGCAGGATTGCTCCCAAGGCTTCTGCTTGCCGAACGAGCACGCGTTCAGCTAACGCGCCCGCGCCACCGGATCCGATCATATTGACGGGATCAGACGGGTTCACCGCCACCCGCTGTCCAACCCGGAACTTCGTTACCCCTGTACCTACCTCCGCGATGACGCCGGCGAATTCGTGGCCGAGCGGCGTCAGCGTGGAACTCGCCTGAGTGATGCCCCCGACCCGCGCATAACCAACATCCGAGCCACAGATACCGCACGCGGCTACTTTAACAACGATGTCATCAGGGCCCGGCCGCGGCTCGGCAATCTCATCGACGCGAATATCGTTCGGTCCATGAACTGCTAGATGCTTCATGTCTTTGACCTCCTTAAACACTAACAAAGATGCTGGCGAATGGGGGCAAAACGACCGAGCGCTTCACGTGCCGAACGGGCGGATTGGGTTCGTCCCATCCCACGAGCGGGCAGCTTGCTTCATGTGCTCCTGGTAGGCGCGGACCTCCGGTTGCGGGCAAAGCACTTCCAACATCGTCCCGGGTCCGCCGTTCGTATCGAAATAGGCAAAGTTTCCCGGCGCCGAATCGCCGTCCTGCAGCAAAGTGCATCCGGCCGCGAAACAGACTTTTTTCACGTGGTCGAGATCGTCGGTCAGGATGCAGATATGGTGCACCCCCTCTAGCCCGCTATTGCGCCACTCGGTGTAGATCGATGGCGCCTCGTTGTGCTGTTGAATCAGCTCCACCTGCATGTCACCCCAATAGGCGAGCATCATGGAATAGTCGGCCAGGCACGGCTGGCCGCGGAACGTCGTCCTGGTCAGCGCTGCCTGGGCGTGTTCGAGCTTGAAGAAAGGTCCGACCCCCATCGTCTCAGTCCAGTATTTGACGGCTCCATCGAAGTCCCGGGGAACGAAAGCAATCTGCATCACGTCGCCAAGCGACCGAATCAGCGGAGTCATGGGTTGTCCTTCCTTCCCTCAGCCCTCACCGGGAAGGCATCGAAATAGAATTTGAAACGGCGCCGAAGATCGTCCGGGTCGACGCCGAAGTCGCGCTTAAGGTGGTAAGTCATCCGGCCCTCCTTCCCCCGGGGGTGAGCTTCCAGGAACGCGCCGATCTGCCGACGCGATTCGGCGGTCATTGGCAGGCCTGCCGTCTCCAGGATCACTTCGGCCATCGACAAATCGTCGGCCATGAACTCATGAAAAAGCACGTCGACGCTTTGGGTTTCGGGCCAAACCGCGCGGTCGCGGACACAGGCGCGCAGTAGATGGTCGATCCGATCGCTCCAGTAAGCAATGAGCCTATCTGGCTCGATTGTTTTGCGATACATGCGCTGGCCATAGGCAATCATCGTTACGGTCGACCGGATCACCGCGACAGGATCCCGGTGCGTGATCGCGACCGTCGCATCCGGAAAGACGGTGCGCAGCACCGGCAGCTGTTCCAGATGCTGTGGGCATTTGAGCACCCACCGCCTCGGCCCGCGCATCCATTGCAGGGCCTTAAGCACGGTTCTCAGGTACTCGTAGTGAGGTGTCTGATCGGATGCGTAATAGTGGTCTCGCCAACCGGGAACAGGCGAGAGCCACTCGTAATTGTACGAGGCGAAATCCGCCCCCATCAGTTCCAGCTCTTCATGGACATGATCCGGTTCCATCGGATGCATGGCCGCGAGCAGCGGCATCGTCGCGCGCATTTGCTCCCAAACTTCCGCGCAGCGCCGATAACGAGGATCGACGCCGTCAGCCACAACCGGTTCGCCTGGCAGCGGGACCGGCTCATACGATTCCCACAACGGCAACGAGCGCAAACGCGGATCGGCAGCCAGGAGATTGACCAAATGGGTCGTTCCGGATCGCGGCAGGCCGGCCACGATAATCGGACGGTCGACCCGCTCGTCATGTATTTCCGGATGCCGCTTCAGGAGATCGTGGATCAGCAGCCGATTGGCGGCATGACGCGTGGCATAACTAAAGAGGGTCAGCCGATGCAGATTCGTGACGTCCGCATCGGCGTTCCACAGCGACAGCAAGAGATTCAGTCGCTCGCGAAAGTCGTCGGCGCCGAAATCACTGAGGCCAGTGCGTTGGCGTGCTGCACCCAGCACGGCGTCCTCGCTCAGCTCTACTGGCGTGGCGTCGCCATAGGCCAGCGCGCCCGCCTGCGCAGCGCTCAGACGGGGAGCGAGCAGGTCGTCAATATCGATGTCCACGGTCAAGGCAGGCTCCCTGGTTGGGGTCGCGCGCATACCGCGACGAGGGTCGATCACAGCTGCGCGAGCGTGGTCTCGAACTTAGAGATTTGGTGTTTCAGCCAGCCGGTCTCCCAAAAGTTCTTTTCCCCCGATCGGTCGAGCAGTTGCCGATGCACGTCCAGCGCCAAGCGCAGAGCGGCGGGATCGTTGGGGCTATTGGCGAGCGCCGCCTCCGCGACGTGCAACGAGGCTTCGACATTGCCGCCCGTCAGCATCCCGCGGCCTAAAGTAATCGCGGCCTCAAGGCCCGCTAACGCGACGAGCTCGGCATGGACCTGCCGGGCCTGCGTAGGATAGAGCTCGCTGGTAGCTTGCGCCTTGAACCAGCCCATGTAGGTTTCCCAGACGGTGCGCACACCCCAACTGACTTTGCCGTAGCCCTGACCGACGAAGAGATGGTCGGGCAGCGTCACCTCGCGCATCAGCGTCCAGATGTCCTTACCCGCATTCATGCCGTCGAGCGTCGATCGATGGACGTAGTCGACCGCCCCCTCGAGCCTGTCGAGGCAGGCATGAATCAGGTCGGCGCCGACGATCGGCTCGAAGCGGCCAGTCAGCAGCATCTTGGGCTCGAGCGCCCGAAGCCGGCAGAGCGAGTCCAGATACGGTTCGAAGAAGCGATAGCGGTCGCCGCGGATCGTGTTGAAGTTGGGAAAATGAGGGAACAGCGGACCAAGCATGTTCCCGATGAAGGCGATCCGGTGCTCGGGTAGCCAAACCACCAGGCTGTCGACCGTCTCTCCACCGGGCACCGAAATTAGCACGATCTTCAGCCCGCCGAACGACAGCTCCATGCGGTCGTCGAACAGGACGTCAGGCATTGGAATGTCCTGGATCACGCTACCACCGGTCTCGCGCATGATCCGCATCGTCGTTTCGATTGCTTCCCGGAACCAGACCGAGGCCTGGTGCATCCTCACATCGCGAATCCGCTCGTCATCGCGCTGGCAGGCGCCGTTGTTGCGCTGAGCAATGAGCTTTGTCCCGGCTTCGCGAAACAGATGCACACCCCCGACATGGTCCGTGTGCCCCTGGGTCAGGATGATATAGGGCGTGGGGCCAGGACAGACGGCGTCGAACGCCTGTTTATGGATCGGCGCTTCGAACCCCATGCCGGTATTGATCACGATCCTGCCCACCGGCGTGACCAGAAGGTAGGCGTAGGACAAGCCCGGCGAGGCATAGATAAAGTCATTGATCTTGATCGCCGTCTGCCCCGGCTCGGCCGGCTTGTTTGCAAAAAAATCCGGGCGCGATTCCACGAGCTGGCGAACCTGATCCATCACCGATCTCCGTCATAAATTACATCGTGGTGGTGTTCCCACACCAGCTCCTTCCGATGCATGCCCCCCCTTCAAAGGCTGAGCTTTAAGCCTCCTTTAGACAGACTCGCAAAATTTTTCCAGCCATTTATGGTGTGGTCATACCATTTTTGAAAAGAGAGAAGGCGCACCCGTGACCACGACACGATTTACTAATGCTAGCTTCGACTACGCTGGCGCTGAGGTTCTAGTGACCGGAGGCACCAGCGGGATCGGTGCCGGGATCGCGGCGGCCTACAGAGCGTCGGGTGCGAATGTCACCATCACCGGAACCAGACCGTCGCCCAAGGATTATGACGCGGACCTCACCGGATACCGTTATCTACAACTCGACGTCGAAGATAATCTTTGCATCGACCGGGTCGCCGAGAGCGTTCCGAAGCTTGATATCCTGATCAACAACGCCGGCATCTCGCTCGCCTCGACCGGGCTCGACGAATACGAGTTCGAAGTCTTTGATAGGTCGATCCAAATGTTGCTCAGCAGCGTCTTCCGGATGACCTGCGCGTGCGCCGACAAACTTGCGCAGAGCGAGCTTCCCGGTGGTGCTTCCGTGATCGGTATCGCCTCGATGAATTCCTATTTCGGAATGGAGCTGACGCCAGGGTATGGCGCCGCGAAAGGAGGACTCGTTCAGTTGACCAAGACGCTCTCTATCCGGCTAGCCAGGCGCAACATCCGGGTCAACGCTGTTGCGGCCGGACTGACGGAGAGCCGTATGACCGCAAACACGCTCGAAACGCCAGCCTGGACTGAGCCGACGCTGGCGCGAACTCCATTGGCCCGGTTCGGGACACCCCAGGACATAGCCGGGCCAGTCCTGTTTCTGAGCAGCAGCTTGGCGGGTTTCATTACCGGCCAGACGCTCCCCGCCGATGGCGGTTTCACCATCATGATGTGAGCATATAAGTGATATGGCGCTCCAATCACTTGGTTAGCGCGAAGATTCGATTTCGCTTGAGCCTGGACACTGAGGTATCCAGCACCAGCGTGCCGTGGTTGATGACGATGACGCGCCTGCACAGCTCCTCGATGTCACCGGCATCGTGGGAGGTCAGGAAGACCGTGAGGCCCTCGTCCTGGTTCAGTTTCTTGATCAGGTCGCGGATCTTCAGCTTGGCCACCACGTCCAGCCCGATCGTCGGCTCGTCGAGGAAGAGGATCTTCGGATGGTGCAAGAG
>CAZNNJ010000306.1:0-6729 GCA_964574305.1 uncultured Rhodospirillales bacterium
GAGCTGTTCGGCCATGACGTGGCCCTGTTTACCGTCGCCACCGGCTCGGCCGCCAATGCCCTGGCGCTGGCCCATCTGGTGCCCGGATGGGGCACGGTGCTGTGCCACCGCGAGGCGCATATCGCGACCGACGAGTGCGGCGCGCCGGAGTTCTTTTCGAGCGGGGCGAAGCTCACGCCGCTCGACGGCGCGCATGGCAAGATCACGGCCGATGCCGTCGCCACCCATCTCGCCCGCGATACACGCGGGGTCCACCATTCCCAGCCGATGGCGATCAGCATCTCGCAATCGACCGAGGCCGGAACCTGCTACATGCCGGACGAGGTGGCGGCGATCGGCGCTGTCGGGCGCGGCCACGGGCTCAAATTCCACATGGACGGCGCCCGCTTCGCCAATGCGCTGGCCAGCCTGCGCTGCTCCCCGGCCGAGATCACCTGGCAGGCGGGGGTCGATGTGCTGTCGTTCGGCGTCACCAAGAACGGGGCGATGGCGGCCGAGGCGGTGGTCTTCTTCGACACCGCCCTGGCCCAGGATTTCGGCTATCGCCGCAAGCGCGGCGGCCACCTCTTCTCCAAGGGCCGCTTCGCCGCGGCCCAGTTCGACGCCCAGATGACCGACGGGCTGTGGCTGAAACTCGCAGCCAATGCCAACGCAATGGCCACGCGCATCGCGCAGGGACTGGCGGGCATCCCGGGCATCTCCCTCCTCCACCCGGTCGAGGCAAACGAGCTGTTCGTCCTGATGCCGGAGGCGGTCATCGACCGCCTGGAAAAGGCCGGCTTCCGCTTTTATCCCTGGCCCGCCGAGGAAGGCCCCTGCATCCGCCTGGTCACCGCCTTCGACACCGAGGCCGGGCATGCGGACGGGCTGGTCGCCGCGATCGGGGCGGCTGCGGGCTGAGTTGTAAATTCACAAACGGTGCCGACCGAACAGTTTGCCGGGGGTCCGCTAGGACATTTCGGCCAGGAACTCGGCTGAGGCGCCCTGGTTCGAGCACCGGACGATGGTGTGATCGCGTTGGGCGACCATAATGCGCTCCGGTGGAAAAGAGTCGGTACTCCTATTGGATCGACGATAGGTGCATTGACCGAGACTCCTTTCCCACGGCTTTCCCCTTAGCCACGCGGGCCCCATTCCGAGTTATTATGGATCAGAGCGTCATCTCGGGCCTAATATTTTTTAAGTAGCTGCGTTAGGTTATCTTTTTTGGTCCACATAATGTCAGTTCCACGCATTGCGCGGGATTGTAAGCTTATCATGCCGATCACTCAGGTACTTCTTTATTCAGGTACGCCAACTACAGATGAACACTCGTTCATTTGGCGAAGCGGCAGAATATCGATTTTATTATTGGATGCGGCCTTTGACACCGGCGCCAAGCCTCGGCTAAGGGGGGCGGAGTTGCTGCGTCGCAGCAATGCTTCACAAATAGAAGGAACTTGCATGCCTGGCCCAAAGACGACTCCCCCTGGTGGCTTATCCAAAATCTTCACTTCGTTTCCGTTAGCAGGCTTCCCTCTCGATCACCTGGCTGTCACGCAACGGCGCAACGTCGAGACGGCCACAGCAGTCGTTCAACTCACGGTCGATTCCTGGCAGACCGTTTTCCGTCGTCAGCTCGACATCTTCACGCAATCGGCAACCGAAGGATCAACCGGCCTGCAAGAGCTATTGTCCCCCGGCGCTCCGCAAGAAAAGCTTGCGCAGCACGCGGACTTTTTTAAGTCCTCATTCGAAAAGGGTCTTTCGAACTTTCGGGAGGTCTCTGACATCCTCGCAAAATCGAGCGGCGAGGCAACCGATCTTCTTGCCAAGAGCGTCAGCGAGAGCCTCGCCGAGTTCAAGGGGTCGCTTGCGAAATACAAGGCCGAACCGGCCAGCACCTGATCGCGCGTCAAGGTAAAAGCGGCGATCTGGACAGTAACGGCGCGCTCTCCTTGAGCGTGCCGTCATCCATTCACCAATCAAAAATCAGTGGAGATTTCCGATGCGGGGCTGTTCTGCCGGGCAGCTGCAACGTTCATCGCGGCTGCCTGGATGGTTAAGACGAACCGCCCTGTACCGCGTCGGCTTCGGTCGGCGGGACGACGTCGCTGCTCATGTCTCAATATTCGAGCGCAGGTAATGCAGAGCGGCGTGAGTCTAAAAGAGGATGGAAGCCTTGAAGGAATAAACCCAATGAAACCTGCTTGCATTTAAATCGGCCGACATAGATATTGCCTCTCGTATAAATGAAACGTGGCTATGCCAGATAGAGTTCGGCTTTCGACTTCGCATTCCGACTTTTTGACGGGCGGGGGCGAAATGGGCGCCCGGATTCGGGCGTATGACTGGAACGGATCGGTTCTGGGACCGCCGGAAGACTGGCCGCAAAGCCTGCGGGTCATCGTCCGGCTGATCCTCAACTCGCGCCAGCCAATGATGATCTGGTGGGGTCCCGAACTCATCCAATTCTATAATGACGCCTATATCCCGCTGATGGAGACGGTGCGGCATCCGGGGGCACTCGGGGGTCGTGGCCGTGATTTCTGCGAGGATGTCTGGGACTTTATCGGTCCGCAGATCGACCATGTCATGGCTGGCAAGGGTTGGACGGGCAAAGGGGACCGGTTGGGGCCGGGAACCCGTCAGGGCAGGCGGGCAAACGCCTGGTGGTCGTATGGTGTCGCCCCGATCGAGGTCGAAGACGGCGTCGGCGGCGTGCTCGTGTTCTGCAACGAGGTGACCTCGCAGCACCTGGCGCGGGAGGCCCTCAACGACCAGACACAGTATCTCATGCGGCTGTTCGAACAGGCCCCGGGCTATATGGCGGTGCTGCGCGGCCCCGATCACGTCTTCGAACTCACCAATGCCGCCTTTGTGAACCTTGTCGGCGATCGCGATTTCATCGGCAGGCCGCTGGGGGAAATCATGCCTGAAATTGCCGCTCAGAAAGGTGTGGGGCTTCTCGACGAGGCGTACCGGAGCGGGAAGGCGTATGTCGGCAAGCGGGTGCGCGTGAAAGTGTGCCCCGTGCCGGGAGGCCCCTGGAAGGAAATATTCCTCGATTTCGTCTTCCAGCCGATCGTGGAAGTGACTGGGGCGATTTCGGGCATATTCATCACGGGCATCGATGTCACCGACCATGTTCATGCCGAACGGCATCTGCATCTGATGAACGCCGAGCTTGAACACCGGGTCAAAAATACCCTTGCGGTCGTAGGGGCCATCGCAGCGCAAACCTTGCGGGGAAATTGCACGGACGCCGCATTTGGGGCGTTCCAAAACCGCCTCTGTGCGCTTGGCAGGGCCCACAATATCCTGACCTCCGCCAGCCAGCCGACCGCCACCGTCCGCGCTGCGGTTGAAAACGCGCTGGCGCCCCATACACCAGGCGCGGGGCGGATTTCGGTCGAGGGACCGGACATCGTCGTCGGGGCGAAGCAAGCACTGTCGCTCTCTTTGGCCATTCACGAAATGGCGACGAATGCGATCAAGTATGGCGCATTGTCTAACGATCGCGGCCGAATCGATATTTCATGGCGGACGAAGCCTGACGGCGACACGCCCGTTTTCGATTTCATGTGGCGCGAACGCGACGGCCCCCGTGTGATGAAACCGGTAAAAAAAGGCTTCGGATCGGAGCTCATCGAGGGCGGATTGGCATGGGATTTCGGGGGGCGCGTCGAGGTCGGCTACGAGCCGGACGGCTTCATCTGCCGGCTGACCGCGCCCTTGGAAAATCTCGGCGGACCTCTTCCATCGCCTGTCCCTAACGCCCAATCAAAAGCCGAAGGCGGATTGCCGGTCGAGGGAAAACCTTGAGGCGGTCCGGTCATGGGCGAACCGTGGTACCTCGAAAGCTCATCTGGCGCTGACCATGAGAAGTCGGAAATAATGGACGCATGGCGAGCGTTGATCCCGGTGACCGCGGCGGATGTGTCGTGACCGTGCTTACGCCCTCTCTGCGGGGCGATGAGCCGGTGAGATTTTGCTATCTCGTCGTGGAACCTGATCTGCCGAGTGCGTTTGAGCTTGCGGAGCGTCGTCTCGACCGCGGGCAAACCATTGAAAGCATCAACTACTTTCGCAAGAGCGAACTGCCGTCAGGGGCGCGACCCGGCTCGGTCCTGGTCTGGAGCTAGGTGCCGGTCGCATAATCATTCGTTCAGCGAGAAAACGACACCGCAACCGACGGTAAAGGTTGCAAGCTGGCAGTTCAAATTCCCGCCTTGCGACGCTGTCCCATAGAGCACCCCCGTTGCCGGGTTCCGGTAAAGGGACGCGGAGCTGTTTCCGCCTTTGGCGCCGCTGTCGAAGCGATAGAGCACGGTTTCGGTCCAGACGGGGATATCCTTGCTTGGCGGTGTCAGCCTGAAGATGGTGCCGCAACCGATGGCGCTGCGGCATCCGACATTGGTGTCGCCTTGCCGCGTCGTGGTGCCATAGAGCCTGCCGGCGCTGCCTAGGGTCAAGGCAGCCAGCGGAACCGACCCGTCGCCGCCCCCTGCAAAGGCATGCAGGGTTTTGAAACGCCACCCTGTTTTACCCTTGGGGGGCGCTATCAGTTCGAAGGCGGTGCCGCAGCCGGTAATAATCTGGCAGGCGCCGCCTGCGGCCGAGGTCGTGCCGTAAAGATTGCCGAATCGATCCATGGTCAGCGCGCCGACCGGGCCGGCGCCGTCGGTCAGGCCGGCGAAGCTGTAGAGAACTGTCTCTGTCCACCTGACCGCCGTGCCGGCCGGGGGCGTCAGCTTGAATACGATCCCGCAATTGGCGTTGCCGAAGGAGCAATTGCTTCTGCCCCCGGTCGATGCGGTCCCGTAGAGGACGCCGGAACCGCTCGGGTCTTCGAGAAGTGCGGCCGCCGGCAATCCGCCGTCGACGCCCCCTGTAAAGCGATGCAGGATGGAATAGGTCCAGGCCGTCTTCTCGTCCGCCGGCGGGGTAAGCTTGTATGCCACGCCGCACCCCGTCGTGCGCTGCTGATTGGTGAAGCTGTTTTGGCAACCCATGTTGCCGCCGGCCTTGGCCGTTCCATACAGCGCTCCGGTTTTGTCTATGACGAGGCCGCCCGCCGGGTTGTACCCTTCGGCCAGTCTTGAGAACCGGTGGAGCAGCGAATAGGTCCACCCGGTCTTGCCGGCGGCGGGATGCGTCAGCTTGAATACGGTGTCGCAACTCAAATTCCCGTTCTGTCCGCACAGAATATAAGACGCGGTCCCGTTCGTCGTACCGTAGACGTCGCCAAACGCGACAACCAGATTGCCGTTTCCGGGAAAGATGCCATCGCCGAAGCCGGTAAATTCATGCAGCACCGTCTCGGTCCAGGCAGTATGGCCCTCGGCCGGCGGCGTAAGCTTGAATACCACCCCGCCGCCATATCCGTTGACTCCGTAATTTCCGCCGCGCGTCGTCGTGCCGTAAAGCGCCCCCAGGTCGTCGGCGGCCAGACCGGCGGTCGGTCCGCTGCCATGCAAGGCGGCAGCGTTCGAGGCGGGGGGAAACTTATACAGAGGCGTTGGGCTCGAAGAGGCCGAAGAAACGGAGGCATTCGAGACGGACAGCAGCAGAACTGCGGCTGCAAGCACCTTGGGTATAGTAAGAGACATCGCATCCCCCTATCCACTTCAGCGAGCGCAATTTCGCAGAAACGGCCCCACTCACAACGGTGCTTACGGGGTAATGCGAAGCGGAGAGGATGCTGGATTTGCGGATGTCCGCATTTCAGAATGGCTATGGGAAACGGGAGTGTGACGCCGCGAGCGAGCTGGCGGCTTTCAGCGCCGCTGCTGTTCAGTCCGCTGCCGCAAAATGCGCCATCTGGTCGGCGTGCGCCTTCACGAAAGACGGGCGGGCCGTGGCGCGGGCGACATAGCCGCGGCAGGCGGGATGGTCCTTGAGCCCGTCAAACCGGTCGACCAGGCGCAGCACGTCCGACATCACTATGTCGGCGACGGAGAAGGTCCCGGCCAGCCACTCGCGTCCTGCCAGGATCGGCTCCATGTGCTGGAGCCGGCTCTTGAGGAAGCCATCGAAGCGCGTCCAGCCCCACGTGTCGCCAGTTTCACCGGAGACCGAGAAAAGGAACCAAGGCAGGCTCGCCATCTCAACCGAGTTGAGCGCCGCGAACAGCCATTCGACAGCCTCGCCACGGCTGCCCGGGTCGGACGGCAGCAGCGCATCGCTCAGATTGCCGAGATGAAGCAGGATGGCGCCGCTCTCGAAGATCGAGATGTCTCCATCGGTCAGCCACGGCACCTGGCCGAAGGGCTGATGGGTGAAATGGCCGGCATCCCGATCACGAAACGGCGTGCTCGCGACGCGATAGCGCAGCCCGGCCTCTTCCAGCGCCCAGCGCACGCGCAGGTCGCGCACATAGCCCCGCGGCATCTCGGGAACCCAATCGAAGGTGGTGAGGATCAGCTCGCCCATTCAGCGTCTCCATTCGTTAGCGCCATCATATGCCGCTTTCCCGCATGGCGGGAAACCCCGCGTGTTACCGGCGGGGGCCAACGGGGCCGCGTCGCGCTCGCGGGCATCCTGCGCCGGACGCCCAAGCTGGTGATCTTCGACGAACCAACGTCGGGGTTGGACCTATCGGTGCAGGCGACCGTGCTGCGCTTCTTCCGCGACATGCGCGCGCGGCTCGGCCTGACCTATCTGATGATCTCGCACGATCTTTCCGTGGTGCGACTGCTGTGCGACCGCGTCGCCATCATGTATCTCGGCCGCATCGTCGAGCTCGGA
>CAZNNJ010000307.1:0-5400 GCA_964574305.1 uncultured Rhodospirillales bacterium
CCTCGGCGAAAGAGAGCCCTTCCGGCAGGTGGACGAGGCTCGATTCCAGCGCCGCGGCCATGTCGCGCAGCATGCCGTCGATGGTACAGCCGAAGACCGCGCCCCAGCCATCGGGCGCCGGCTCACCGGCCAGCCACAACAGGTTCGGATTAGCCAGCACCCGGTCACCGACCTTGAAGCGGGTCACGCCCGAGCCAACCGCGACAACCTCGCCGGCACCGTCGAGCAGCGGGACGATGCCGTCCGTGCCGGGAATCATGCCCGAGAGATTGACCAGATCGACGAAATTCAAGGAGCTGGCGCGGATCGCCACGACAACCTCGCCGGCACCGGGCACAGGCTCCGCCGTCTCGCCGAACCGAATGCCGGCACGCGCCAGTTCCAGGCCCGGCAACGGCGACTGAAAATCGTAGCGGTAATATCTCACCTGGCTTCCCCGTTTCCGTTGTTCAGCCGGCCTTAATGGACGGCGGCTGCCATGGTGCGGCTTCCCTTGGGCAGCAGAAGGATCAAGGGCAGGCACAACAGCATCAGCACGCCCAGCATATTGAAGGCGTCGACATATGCCATCACCAAAGCCTGCTGGTGCATCTGGCCGGCCAGCATCGCTGTCGCCCGGGCCTCAGCCCCCGGAAGGTCGGGCGCGCGGCTGAGGAACAGGCCGGCCATCTGCTCCATCCGCTCGGCCGCCCGGCCGGCATTGGCGCTGACCCGCTCGGTGAGCGCGGCGAAATGCACCTGCTCGCGGCTCTGGGTCATCGTCGCCAGCATCGCGATCCCGATCGACCCGCCCAGGTTGCGGAAGGCATTCGTCAGGCTGGACGCGTCAGCGCTGTCGCGCGCGGGAAGATCGGACACGGTCAGCTGCAGCATCGGCATCGCGAAGATCGGAAAGCCGACCGCGCGCAGCACCTGGCTCAATATCAGGTCATGGCCGCCGGTCTCAGGGCTCAGACGCGCGTTCAGGAAGCAGCTGGCGGCGACCAGCAGCGCACCCACCGCCACCATCGGCCTCAGCGACAGGTACCGCACCATCAGGGGCATCAGCGGAAAGACCAGCAGCTGGGGCAGCCCGCTCCACATCACGACGGCCCCCATCTGCATCGCGCTGTAGCGCGGCACCTGCGACAGGTAGAGCGGCACCAGGAAGATCGCGCCATAGCTGGCCGCGCCGATCATCGCCGACAGGAAATTGCCGCTGCCGACGCCAGGCTGGCCCAGCAGGCGCAGATTGAGCACCGGCTTGGCGCTGGTGAACTCGACGATCAGGAAGAAGGTGAAGGACACCACGGCGACGATGGCGAGGTCGCGGATCAGGGGCGAGCTCAGCCACCCGCGCCGCTGTCCCTCCTCCAGGACCACCGTCAGCGCGCCGAGGCCGGCGGTCATGGTGAGAATGCCCCACCAGTCGCCGCCGATCAGTTCCTTGAGCCTCACCGGCTCCCGCGCCAGCGCATTACGCTGAAGCGCGATGGCGGCGAGGCCGGGGACGATGTTCATGTAGAAGATGTAGTGCCAGGACAGATTCTCGGTCAGCCAGCCGCCCAAGGTCGGGCCCAGCGACGGGGCGAAGGTGACGCCGACGCCGAAGATCGCGCCGCCGACCATCTGCTTCGACGGCGGCAGCTGGCGCGTGATGATGGTGAGCCCGGTCGGGATCAGCGCCCCGCCGGTAAAGCCCTGCCCGGCCCGGAACAGGATCAGTTCGGGCAGGCTGGTCGACCAGGCGCAGGCGATCGAGAACAGGATGAACAAGGCGGTCGAGACCGACAGATAGTTCCTGAGTCCGAAGACGTTCGACAGCCAGCCGGTCAGCGGAATGACGATGATCTCGGCCACCAGATAAGCGGTGGCGATCCAGCTGCCCTCGTCGAGCGAAGCACCGATCGAGCCCTCGATCTGCGCCAGCGAGGAGTTGGTGATCTGGATGTCGAGGATCGCCATGAAGCAGCCGACCATGCCGCCGGCGATCGCCAGCCAGTCCTTGGCGGTCGGCTGCCTTTCCGGCTCGGTCATGACGGGCCGGTGAGCGACAGCGTCGTCCGGCCGGTCGTGGGCGCCGTCCTGGTATCGACCGTGGCGGTTGCCGACAGGCCGGGCCTCCGCGCGATGCCGTCGAGCGAGGCCGGATCGATGACGATCTTCACCGGCACGCGCTGCACCACCCGGGTGAAGTTGCCCGAGGCATTCTCGGGCGGCAGCAGCGCGAATTCGGAGCCCGTCCCCGGCGCCAGGCTTTCGATATGGCCGCGCAGGGTCCGGCCCGGAAAGGCGTCGAGCACGATGCCGACCGCCTCGCCGCGATAGAGCTGGCCGAGCTGGGTTTCCTTGAAATTGGCGACCAGGTAGATGTCGCGCACCGGCACCAGAGTCATCAGCCGCGTGCCGGGCTGGACGAGTTGCCCGGCCCTGACCGCGCGGTCGCCGACCACGCCCGGCTCCGCCGCTGTAATCGTGGTAAAGGACAGGCGCAGCCGCGACTGTTCGAGCGCGGCCTCGGCGCTGTCCACGGCAGCCTTCGCCTTGTCGCGCTCGGATTCCAGCACCTCCAGCTCGGCCCGCTCGGTTTCCAGCATGGCGCGCGCCTCTTTCACGCCGGCGGCCGAGCGTTTGAGATCGGTCTGCGCCAGCTGCTCGCGCTGGCGGCTGACGGCACCGCTCACGATCAGGCCGCGATAGCGGTCGGATTCGCTCAAGGCATAGTCCGCTTGCGCGCCGGCTGAGGCGACCTGCGCCTCGCCCGCCGCGATCCTGGCCTTCTGCTGGGCGATCCGCGCCTCGATATTGCGCAGGTCGGCGGCGGCCGCCGCCTTCTGGGCCTCGCCCTGCGCGACCTCGGCCCGGTAGTCCCGGTCGTCGACGCGAACCAGCACCTGGCCGGCGGCGACCTGCTGGTTGTCCCTGACCGGCACCTCGGCGACATAGCCGGCGATCTTCGGGCTGACCGTGACAGTATCGGCCTTCAGATAGGCATCGTCGGTTTCCTCCATGTAGCGCCCGACCAGCAGCCAATAGCCGCCAGCCATAACCGCGATCGTCAGGAAGAAGGCCGCGCCGGCAAAGACCAGCGGCCGGCGCCAACGGGTTCGCTTCGCGATCTCTGGCGAATCCGCTTCCTCGTCCGCGATGAAATCTACGCGGCTTGTGTCCGGCATGACCCGACTGCCCTGAGACGGTTAAGCGTGGCCCGGGCGGTACTTGGCGTGGATCTGCTTCAGGCAGCCATAGCCGCCGTTGCTGCCCTTGCCGTAATCGGCCTGGCCCTTCGCGTAGAAGCGGCCGCGGTCGAGATCGACCCACACGACCGGGTCGGCGCCGCAGGCCTGCACGGCCTCAGCCTCGGACGAGAATACCTGGCCGTCCGCGAAGGCGGCCGTGGCAGCGAGCAGTGCGCCCGCAAACACCACGAGATTTCGCACAAATTTCATCGGATCACCCTAGTCCAGAATTTTGACCTAGGATGAATAACTGATCGCTGTTAGGGTGAAAAGGAGACACAAAATTATGACTGGGTCAGATGGAACCGACCTTCAACGAATATTACCCGCTGGACGCGGAGAAGCAGCGAGCCCAGGTCACCATGGGGCGCTATACCGACAAGTGGAGCCTGTTCGTGATCCTGTTGCTGCGCGAAGGACCGCGGCGTTTCAACGCCATCAAACGGTCGTTGCGCACCATCTCCCAGCAGGTGCTGAGCACCACGCTGGCTGGCATGGAGCGGGACGGCATCGTCATCAGGACCGTCCTGCCGACCACGCCGCCCGGGGTCGAATACCGGCTGAGCGACCTTGGGCGGTCGCTGGCGGAGCCGTTCCTGATCCTCGGCCAGTGGATCGTGGACAACATGCCGGAAATCGAAAAGGCCCAGCAGCTTTACGACGAGCGGATGAAAGCGGCGAAAGAACTCTAACGGCCAGCTATTTCGAGGTCAGCGTCCAGACGCCGTCCCAGTCGTCGGCCGGCGGCTCGACCAGGCAGTGCTGGCAGCGCTCGATATACATCTGGCTGATACCGTCGTTGGGCTGAAGCGCCAGTCCGGCCTCGAAGCCTGAGATGGCGCTTTTCCAGTCGCGGGCGCGGTAGCCTTCGAGGCCGTGATTGAAGGCGGCGAGCAGGCCCGGCAGGTCGGTGCAGGTCTGCTCGTTGTGATAGCCCATCACCTCATAGACCGCGACCGGGCGATGCTTGCCCTTCACCTTGATGAGGTCGACCTCGCGCAGCGCCGTCGGGGTCGTCATCGCCCGCACGGTCGATTCGCTGACCAATATCTTGGTGCGGTAGTATTTGTTTGCACCTTCTAGCCGCGAAGCGAGATTCACGCTGTCGCCGATGGCGGTATATTCCATTCGGCTGGGCGAGCCGATGGTGCCGACGACCACCTCGCCGGTGGCGATGCCGACGCCGATATCGATCGGCGCCTGGTTGCGTCCCGCCCGCACGACATTGAGCCCCCGCAGCGCCAGCATCATGCCGTTGGCGACCGCGACCGCCCTGTCGGCATCGTCGGGCTTGGCGAACGGCGCGCCGAACAGCGACATGATCGCGTCGCCGATATACTTGTCGAGCACGCCGCCATGCTGGAACACGACATCGACCATCAGGGCGAAATATTCGTTCAGCAGCGACACGGTCTCGCGCGCGCCCAGCGCCTCGGTCAGCGTGGTGAAGCCGCGCACGTCGGAGAACAGGATCGAGCAGGTCTGCGCCTTGCCGCCCAGCTCGGTCTCGGCGCCGCCGGCCAGCACCTGATCGGCGATGTCCTTGCTCATGAAGCGCGCCATGGTGCTCTTGACGCGGGTTTCGGCGGTGATGTCCTCGAACACCAGCATCGAGCCGATGCGCTCGCCGTCGAGGGCGAACAGCGGCTGGGCGGTCATGTTCACCGACACCGAATTGCCGCCGATCTTCAATGTCGCGTCGATCGCGGTATCGCGCTCACCGGTCGCCGCCACCTTGTCGATGGCCGCGGTGACCCAGGCATTATCCTCGCCGAAGACATCCACCGCCGGGCGGCCGATCAGCGTCTGGCTGTCCGTGGCCAGGATGGTCAGCGCAGCGTCGTTGGCGGTGACCACCTTGCCGTCGCTGTCGGTGGTCATCATCCCGTTCGATGTGCTCTTGAGAATGCTTTCGTTATAGGTCTTGACGCTGACCACCTCGTCGAAGAGCTGAGCGTTTTCGAGCGAAACAGCCACCTGTGCGGTGAAGGCGCGCAGCCGGGATTCATCCTTGGCGCTGAAGGGGGCAGTGCCCTTCTTGTTCAGAACCTGGGTCACGCCGATCCGCGCGCCGGTCTTGCTGACGATCGGCATGCACAGGATGTTGCGGGTGTGATAGCCGGTGCGCTTGTCCACCCGCTGATCGAAGCGCGGGTCGGCAGAGGCGCCCGGAATGTTCATC
>CAZNNJ010000307.1:5410-6728 GCA_964574305.1 uncultured Rhodospirillales bacterium
CCCCTGTCCCATCAGGCGGCGGTCGGCGATGATTTTTTCGACCCGCGGATGGAGGGGCGGTGCGGACAAGGCGTCCGGAATGTTCATGGTCTTGCCGGAGGTGAACACCGTTCCGGCGATGCCGGCATTGGCCGGGATGCGGATGCCGCCGGCGCCGACATCGGTGGCGAAGGACGACCACAGCTCATCGGTCTTGGCGTCATAGACGAACAGGGTCGAGCGCTCGGCGTCGAGCAGGTCGCAGGTCGCGCTCATGATCCGGCTGATCAGCACCGACAGCTCCAGCTCGCCCGACAGGTTGTGCGTGACCTCCAGCATGCGGACCTCGTCGCGCATGCCCTGGATCATGTGGTTGAATCCGCGGAACAGGTCGGCATATTCGTCGGTAACGGTAACGTTGAGGTCGACACCGAGATCGCCGGCCTCGACCCGCCGCATCGCCCGGGCGAGCGTGGCGGCGGAGCGCGACACCTCAGAGGCGGTGAGGATCGACATGGTCAGCGCACCCGCCATGCTGACCAGCACGATGCCGCCGACCCACAGCAGCAGCGGCAGCATGACCTGGAAGTCCGGCCTGATGCCGAAGCTGTCGAAGCGCTGCCCGACCTTGAACAGCACAGAGAAGGCAAAGAAGATCAGCGGCAGCGCGGCGATGAAGATCGACAGATAGAGCAGCTTGCTGCGCAGCTTGACCGAAACCAGGTTGCGTTCGTCCTCCGGCAGGAGGCCGTCGGCGACGAACGGCGAGAAGCGGTCGATCAGGCCGGCGATATCGCGCGAGATGCTGAAATATTCGAAGATCGCATGCGTCGGCGAGGCGAAGAACAAAGCCATCGAACAGAAAGTCGCGATCTGCCAGGCCACGAAGCCGGCGCCGAGGAAAACATTCGCTGCCGTCATCGCCAGGAAGATCGCCAGCGTCGCCATCGGCCCGTGCAGGAAGGTCACGCGGACGAAAGAATAATAGGACAGATTGAGCGCCCGAACCGTGGCCGCGGATGCCTCCGCCGGGGTCGGCGCCTCGCCGCGGTCGAGCCGCTCCAACGCCTTGCGGATCGGCCGGAAATGGCGGGTGATCAGATAGATGTCGGGGATGACATAGAACGCGACCGCGGGGATGGTCATGCTGATCAGCATGCCCCATTGCTCGAGCGTGAAATCGAGCCCCAGGGCGGCGAGAAAGAAGATCACCGCGACGGCAGCGGTCGTGCCCTGAAGATAGAGCCACACCAGATGACGATAGAACGCGGATGCCGATCGCGGACGGGTCAGCGGGGCCGCTTGCGACATCGTGGCGACCAGCGTGCCGCCCTTGCAC
>CAZNNJ010000308.1:0-2805 GCA_964574305.1 uncultured Rhodospirillales bacterium
GGGCGGGGGCAGTCAAGGGTGAGCACTAAGTGACGGCCGCGGACATAAACCGGCCCCGGATTGGTCCCGGCGTAAGGCGTCGGGTGGTTGCCTGCAGTGGCCCAGACCGAGGACAAGAAGCCGGACGGCAGCGCGGATGAGAGGGCCGCGGTTGTCTTGCCGTCTGGCGATCCCGACCCGTTGTTGGTCAGGATGCCGGACACTCCAATGTTCGTGGTCGTGTCCCAATAGCCGTTGGTTATCGTCGCGCCGGCGTTCTGAAACCCAACAAAGCCGGCATTTGCACCAGGCCCGCCCACCGAACCGGTCGAATAGCAATTGCTGATCGTGCCAGGGAATGAGCTGCTGAAATGTTGATTTGCGTCAGCGAACCCGGCTACTCCACCGGTAGCGTCGCTGGTTAGATTACCGGTGGCATAAGAATCGGCGATCGTTCCGTCATTCGTACCCACGAAACCACCGGCCCCGCCAGCGGACGCGGTAAGCACGATTGAACCGGTCGCGTAGGAACGCGAAATCGTTCCCAGGTTGAAGCCGACCAGTCCACCGGCAGTTGCAGCATTGCCGGTGGTAATCGGTGTCGTCGCATAGGAATTTGTGACGGTCCCGTCGTTTTCCCCCGCTAGGCCGCCGACATTTCCACCTGAGCCGGTGTTCGAGATCGAGCCGGCGACCGCGCCGATATTCATTACAGTACCGCTCGCGGTGATAAGCCCGAACAGGCCGAGATCGGGTCCAACCGCCGCCGAGGCGATCGTCAGGTTGCTGACGGTATTACCCAAGCCATCGAAATTACCGCTGAAACTGGGAACGAGCGCCGTGGTGAGGATTCCAAGGCTCGTTGCATCGAGCGGGGTCGCCAAGGCGAAATTTCCCGACGAGCCGTTGAGACTCTGCATGCCATCGGAACTGTTGCCGGTATTGTAGATCAGCGTGTATTGCGTGCCGTTGCCGGCGCCCGGCGTGTCATTGTTGATGAACAACGATGGCGTGGCGGCTTCGTTCGTGAACTGGGCGCTGCCTTGCCCCGTGGTGAAGGTCAGCGTTCCGCCGCTCGACGAACCGCCCAGATTGTTGTTGGTGGTCAGCACCAGCGTGCCGCCACCGCTGACGGTTATCGGCGCATCGACCTTGATACTGTTGAAGGCGGTCAGCGTCAGCGTTGCGGTAGTACTCCAGCTGATCGCCGCCGCGACCGTGATGTCGCCGCTGCCCGATGAGGTGCTGCCGGAGCCGGACGCGGTCGTCGCGGTCGTCATCTCAGTCACGTTGGTGCCCGCGTTCAGCGTGCCGCTGATCGTGGTGGCGGCACTGCTGTCGATCGTCAGGTCCTGCGGCGGGTCGATCGTCCATTTGCCGTTCTGGCCGCCCGTAACCCGCGCCTTGCCGATCGAGACAGTGCCGCCCGAAGTCACGATCCGGCCCTTGCCGGTCTTGCCGGCGGCGTTCAGCACTGCCTTGTCGGCGATCTTGAGCGCGGTGCCCTTGGCCAGGATCGTGCCGCCAGCGCCGTCGGCGTCCTTCGCCACCACCGTGCCCTCGACATCGACGGTGCCCTCGCGGGCGGTAAGCCAGACCTGGCCGTTCACGGTCTTGGTCCCTGTCGCATTGATGAGCCCGGTGCGGTTGCCGGCCAGCGCATAGACATTGCCGCCGGCCGAAGCCAACTCGATCGCCGCGGCGCGGACCTGCCCGTCATTCGTCGTGTCGCCGCTCTTGCCCTTGGCGACATAGACCCGGTCGGGCCCGCCCGCGTCGGTCATCAGCACCTTGTCGCCCGAGGCCAGCGTGGCCGCGCCCTTGGCCGCCTCGATCGAACCGCTGTTGGTCGCCGCATGGCCGATCAGCACGACGCTGCCGTTCTGCGACACCACCGCGCCGGCATTGACCACCGCGCCGTTCGAGCCGCCGGCGAAGGTCTGCGCGCCCCCGGCCATGAACTGGCTGTCGCTGATATTCCGGGTCGAGGCAACGAAGTCCCCGCCCGTCACCACCTTGCCGCCGGGCCCGACGACCACGCCGTTGGGGTTGATCAGATAGACCGAGCCGGTCGCCGTAAGCTGCCCGGCGATGGTCGAAATGCTGCCGCCGGTCACCTTGTTGAGCGTCGCGCCCGCGCCGTTATTGAATTTGACGGTGTTGCCCTTGCCGATCGAGAAGCCTTGCCAGCTGATGATGCCGCGGCTGGACGACTGGGTGATCGTCGTCGTGGCGCCCGACGTGGCGATGCCGCCGGTCCCGGCGACGAAATGGCCGCCCGAAGGCAGGTTGCCCGCAGCCTCGGCGCGAAGAGAATTGAGGGAAATCGCGGCGGAGCCGATCAGTAAAAGCGCGCGCAAGCCATGCGGGTACCTGAAATCGGTCCTGCGACGGTCCCTCATGAGCGGCCTCTCGATGAGCCAAACCGCCACCCGCGCCGTAATCTCCGCAGGTGGGATCGGAGGTTTACACACCTAATTCGACAGCTGAATGTGCTTATTTGGAGAGCGATGTGATTTTCTAGATATTCAATGCTTTATCAACACATTTAATTTTCAATAATATTTATTGTATAGGCATTCCCGTTTGCCTGCCGAGCGGCCACCGGAGACCGCGCATCAAGGCTGGGGAACTTTTCCCCTGACGTTGAACGCGGCGGGGTTTAAGCTCATGTGTCATGACAGCAGATCAACGACATACGGGTCATCGTGGCTGACGATCCCGACCGTCCGCATCCCGAGACGCTGCTTTCCGAGCTGAAGAAGGCGAAGCGGGGGCGGCCGAAGATATTCCTGGGCGCCCCCCCGGGCGTGGGCCAGACCCAAG
>CAZNNJ010000308.1:2815-6721 GCA_964574305.1 uncultured Rhodospirillales bacterium
GGAATTGGAATACGCAAAATTAGGTTACTCGCTGGCGGAAGCCGGGGAGGCTGCGTTCCGGGCGAAAGAAGGCGAAGCGGGGGGGGCTCAAGATATGCCTGGGCCCCGCCCCGGGCGTGGGCAAGACCTATGCCATGCTGGAATCTGCCCAGCGCCGCCGCAAGGAAGGCACCGACCTCCAGGTCGGCATCCTGGAGACGCACGGCCGGGCCGAGACCGAATTGCTGCTCGACGGGCTGGACGTGCTGCCACGCAAGCAGATCGTCTATCGCGACCGCATCTTCTACGAGATGGATATCGACGGGATTCTCAAGCGCCGCCCGCGCCTCGTGATCGTCGACGAGCTGGCCCATACCAACGTGCCCGGCAGCCGGCACGTCAAGCGCTACCAGGACGTCCAGGAAATCCTCGATGTCGGGATCGACGTCTATACGACGCTGAACATCCAGCATCTGGAAAGCCTCAACGACATCATCGCCCGCATCGCCCGCATCCGGGTGCGCGAGACGGTGCCGGACACCGTGCTGGATTCGGCCGACGAGATCGAGCTGATCGACCTGCCGGCAGAGGACCTGATCGAGCGGCTCAACCAGGGCAAGGTCTATGTCAAGGACCAGGCGACCCGCGCCATCGCCCATTTCTTCAGCCGCGGCAACCTGACCGCGCTGCGCGAGCTGGCCATGCGGGCGGCGGCCGAGCGGGTCGATGCCGAGATGCTGACCTATATGAAGGCGCACGCGATCTCGGGCCCCTGGCCGACGCGCGAGCGCATCATGGTCTGCGTCAACGAGCTGCCGGTCGGGGCCAAGCTGATCCGCATGGCGCAGCGTTCGGCCGACAAGCTGCGCTCCTCCTGGATCGCCGTCCATGTCCAGACCGCTAATGAGGAAAGCCTCAAGGAGGACGCCAAGGACCGGCTGCAGGACACGCTGGCGCTGGCCGAGCGGCTGGGGGCCGAGGTCGTCGTCCTGCAAGGCGCGCTGGAGCCGGCGACGGAGCTGCTCAACTACGCCCGATCGCGCAATGTCAGCCGCATCCTGATCGGCCAGCCGCGCAAGCGCAGCTTCGGCCGCTGGTTCACCCGCTCGGTCACCCAGAAGCTGATCGAGCAGGCCAAGAGCTTCGAGGTGCTCGTCATCGGCGCCGAGGACGAGAAGACCGCGCCCGAGCCGCGCGAACAGCAGCAGCAAGCCCGCACTTTCGACGAGAATTCGCCGCGCGAATATGCACTGGCCATCGGCTCGGTGGTCGGCGCGGGGCTGGTCGCGGCGATCGGCGAGTACTTCATTCCGCTGCAGAGCCTCTCGATCGTCTTCGTCCTCCCCGTGCTGCTCTCGGCCCTGCGCTTCGGCTTGTGGCCGTCGATCGTCGCCGGCCTCTTGAGCTTCGTCGTCTACCGCTTCTTCTTCACCGAGCCGCGCTTCGCCTTCGAGATCACCTCGACGCAGGATTTCTTCACCCTCGCCTTCTTCCTGGCAGTGGCGATGCTGACCGGCCGGGTGGCGGCGCGCAGCCGCGAGCAGGCCGAGGCAAGCCGCCAGGCGGCGCGGCGCACCGCCAAGCTCTACGATTTCAGCCGCCGCATCGCCGCCGCCGCCAGCCGCGACGACGTGCTGTGGGCCGTGGTCCACCATGTCGCCGCCGCGCTCCACTGCCGCTCGCTGGTGCTGCTGCCAAGCGCCGACGGCGGGCTGGAGATCGCGGCCGGCTATCCACCCGAGGATCACCTGGCCGACCCCGCCATCGCCGCCTCCGACTGGGCCTGGCGCAACGGCAAGCCGGCGGGCTGGAAGTCGGACACGCTGCCCGGCTCGGAATGGCTGTTCATGCCGCTGCGCACCGCGACCGGCCCGGTCGGGCTGCTGGGCGTCGCCTTCGACGATGCCGAGACCAATCTCAGCCCCGAGCAGCGCCGCCTGCTGGATGCCGTGTCGGACCAGGCCGCGGTCGCCATCGAGCGCACCAACCTCGCCACCTCGATCGAGGATGCGCGGGTGATGACCGAGACCGAGCAGTTGCGTTCCGCCCTGCTCTCCTCGCTCTCGCACGACCTGCGCACGCCGCTGGTGTCGATCATCGGCTCGGCCACCAGCCTGGTCACCTTCGGCGAGACGCTGACGCAGGAGAACCGGCACGAGTTGCTCGAGACGGTGCTGGAGGAAGCCGAGCGGCTGAACCGGTTCGTCCAGAACCTGCTCGACATGACCCGGCTGGGCTATGGCGCGCTGAAGCCCAAGCGCGACTGGGTCGATCTGAACGATGTGGTCGGCAGCGCCATCGAGCGGCTGAAGCAGGCGTTGGCGCCGTATCAGGTGGTGACCGACGTGAAGCCGGACATGCGGTTGCTCTATGTCGACCCGATCCTGATCGAGCAGGTCATGGTCAATGTGCTCGACAACGCCGCCAAATATTCGCGCGCCGGCGGGATCATCAATATCCGCGCCTTCGAGCGCGAGGAGCATGTGGTGATCCAGGTGATCGACAAGGGCCCGGGCATCCCGGAGAAGGAGCGCGAGCTGATCTTCGACATGTTCTATCGCGTCAAGGCCGGCGACAACCGCATCGCCGGCACGGGCCTGGGCCTCGCCATCTGCCGCGGATTGATGGAGGCGCATGGCGGCACGATCCATGCGCTCCCCGGCGAGTACGGCGAGGGGACCTGCATCGAGCTGACCCTGCCGATCGCCGAAATGCCGGAGCCCGAAGCCGCCGATGACGGCGTCGAGGAATATGTATGACGCTTACTGCCACCCGTCCGGCGGCTGAAGAAACGGCCGCGCTCGCCAAGATTCTGATCGTCGACGACGAGCCGCAGATCCGCCGCTTCCTGCGCATCAGCCTGACCGCCAACAATTATGCGGTGGTCGAGGCCGGGCGCGGCGAGGAGGCGATCAACCGCACCGCCCTCGACAAGGTCGATCTCGTCATCCTCGATCTCGGCCTGCCCGATATCGACGGCCAGCGGGTGATCGAGCAGATCCGCGAATGGTCTTCCGTGCCGATCATCGTTCTGTCGGTCCGTGCCGGCGATACGGAGAAGGTCCGCGCGCTCGACGGCGGGGCCGAGGATTACCTGACCAAGCCCTTCTCCATCGCCGAGCTGATGGCCCGCGTCCGCGCCGCCTTGCGCAAGCGCGCCGCAAGCGAGGACGTCGCCCGCGACCCGGTCTTCACCCATGGCGCGCTGACCGTGGATCTGGGCAAGCGCCGGGTCACGGTCGAAGGTGCGGACGTGAAACTGTCGCGCAAGGAATACGGCATATTGCGGCTGCTGGCGGCCAATCCCGGACGGGTGCTGACCCACCAGCAGCTGCTGCGCGAGGTGTGGGGGCCTGGGCATCTGGAAGATACGCACTATCTGCGTATTCATGTCGCCCATCTGCGCCAGAAGCTGGGCGATAACCCGTCCCACCCGCGCTATATCCTGACCGAGCCGGGGATCGGATACCGCCTGGCGGAGGAGAGTTAGGGACGGAAAGCCGAAGAGGAACCACCAAGGCGCGCCAAGGAGAAACGCCAAGGGAAGGCCGATTGCCTGCGGCGCATTGAAATCCGCAAAGCGGAGAAATTCATCCTTGGCGTTCTTCCTTGGCGTCCTGGCGCCTTGGCGGTTCAAATTCGGCGGATCATCCGCCCACGCGGGCGGTTCGTATAGCGTGCGTTATACGTCCATTGGCAGTATCATTTCCGATCCTCGGGCGAGCAGTCGGAGCGTGTAGCAATTGAATCATGCGCGCCACTGCCGCCCACTGTAGGCTTGGCGCGTGGGAGCCAATCTGGGGAACACTCGGCTCGAGGGCCTACGGCGCCAAGTCGCCGCCCTGCGTCGCGAGCTCGCTCACGAGCGGCTGAACGGCGACCTGTTGGCGGGCGAAGGGATCGGGATTGATCGCGTTCGCTTCCATG
>CAZNNJ010000309.1:0-6715 GCA_964574305.1 uncultured Rhodospirillales bacterium
GGATCAAGCTCAAGCTCGACTACGTCACCGAGACGGCCTGGAACGTCGCCGGCGGGCGGCGCGCCGGGGCCGATTTCACCCACCAGATCGGCATCTCGGGTTCCATCGATTGGGGCACGATCGCCGGCATCGAGGGGTTTTCGACCAACTACGTCTTCGTCAACCGTGCCGGCCGGAATGCCAGCAAGGACTATATCGGCGACCCGGTGATCCAGGCGCAGGAGGTCTACGGCGCTGGCTTCGATATGGCGATCAAGCTGGTCTATCTCTATGGCGAGCAGAAGCTCATGGACGGCCGGCTCGACCTCGCCGCCGGCCGGCTTGCCGTGGGCGCCGACTATGCCGCCTCGCCGCTCTACTGCAACTTCATGACCCTGACGATCTGCGGCCACCCCAGGGCGCTGACCTCCAACCAGGGCTTCACCGACTGGCCGACCGCGAGCTGGGGCGGGCGGGTGCGCTACAATCCCACGCCCGACACCTATGTCATGCTTGGCATCTATGAATCGAAGCCGTTCCCGCCCGGCAACCGCAGCGGCTTCGACTGGTCGACGACGACGGCGACCGGCATTGTCGTGCCGCTGGAGCTGGCATGGTCGCCGAGCTTCGGCGCAGAGCAGCTGCCGGGCCACTACAAGATCGGCGCCGCTTTCGACGATTCCTACTTCCCGGACAATTTCTACAACACCGCCGGCCAGCCGCTGACCTCGTCCGGCCTGCCGCCGAAGAAGGATCAAAGCCGCACGTCGTTCTGGGTGACGGCCGATCAGATGCTGCTGCGCAACGGCCCGGGGGATCATAACGGGCTGATCCTGTTGGGGGCCTACGCCCACAACAGCCCCGACAACTCATTGTTTCAGGACTTCGTTTGGGTCGGCGTGCTGGATAAGGGCTTTTGGCCGTCCCGCCCCGACGACCAGTTCGGCTTCGCCGCCACCTACTACAAGGTCAGCAACAGCCTGAACCGGATCGAGACACTGCAGTTCGCGCTGAGCCAGCCCTTCTCCGGTGGCGCGCTCGGCGTCCAGTCGGACGCCTATGTCCTGGAGGCGAACTATGCCATCGCGATCCTGCCCAGCGTCGTGGCCCAGCCGGAGCTGGAATATTTCATCCGCCCCGGCGCCCAGGCCAGTGTCCGCGACGCCTTCGTCGTGGGCTTGAAGACCTACATCAACTTCTGACCGCACCGTCCGCGCCTTTTCTTGAGCTTGGACAAGGACTTCACAGGACCGGTCACGCCGTTGTCACGGTCATTTGGGTTGCGGTGCACCATCGCCGTGTGTTTGTCATTCTGTATGCTCAGAACCGCTCCGCAATTCGCGGCTTCCGCCATCCCGGCGCGCGGCGCCGTGCATCGGGATTTCGCCGAAACCGCCCTGGGCCGGATGTTCCTGCTCGGTGCGCTCGCCTATCTCAGCGCCTATGCGCTGGAGGCGCCGGTCCGCTATGTCCTCTACCTCACCGGCAAGGATTATCTGATCTTCGGCCGCGACGCGCTGATCCTTCTGCCTCTGGTGGTGCTGTTCTCCGCCAGGGCCCTGCGCCTGCAGATGCCGACGGTTTTCCTGATTTTCGGAGCACTGCTCGCCTTCCACGCGATGGTGCTGATCGGGACTGTCGGCAGCTTCAAAGGCGCCGCCTATGGCGTCAAAATCCTGATCAATCTGCTGTTCGGCTTCTTTCTCGCCGGGATGCTGATCGCGCCCAGCCGCCGAACATTCCGCTTCCTGCTCCTGGTCTGGCTGGTGACGCTGGTCGGCGTCCTGCTCGACAAGTTCGTCACCACCTTCCCCTGGACCGGCATCAAGACCATCGTCGGCGACCTCAATGTCGACGTGTCGAAGGACTGGGAGGTCCAGGACACGATGGCCCGCCGTGTCGCCGGCTTCACCCGCAGCTCGATCTGCGTCGCGGTGTTCCTGCCGCCGCTCACCATCGTGATGATGAGCCGCCTGCGCCATTGGCTGCCGCGCTTCATCCTGGGGGCAGGGACGTTCGCCGCCGTGGCGCTCACGACGCAGAAAGGCGCCATTGTCGCCTTCGCGCCGGTGCTGGCCATTTTGTGGCTGCCGTCCTCGGCACGCCCGCCGCTGCTGAAGCTCGCCTGCCTCGGTTTCATGGTTCTGGCGGTCGCCTTGCCGGTCTTCACCTACGACCTGCGCATGGGCCACGGTACCGGCGTGTTCAGCACCGAATCGATCTATCTGCGCATCGTCGATACCTGGCCGCAGGCCTGGAACTGGATCGGCCGTCACCAGATGCTGCTGTTCGGCGTCGGGCTGGGTGGCATAGGCGGGCCGCAGCGCATCTATGCGCCCAACTGGTTCAACCCGGCCGATAACATCTTCGTCCTGATGTACGCGTATTTCGGCGTCTTCGCCTTCATCTACCTGCTCGCGGTCCTGAACCTTGTGGTGCGGTCCGTGACCGGCGACCGCGACCGGGTCGTGACCGCTGTCGCGGTACTGGCCTTCTGCTTCGGCTACGGCGCCGTGCTGTCGATGCTGGAAGACCAGTCGGCGCCGATATTCATCGGCGCCGCGCTCGCCGTGCTGTGGCGCGAGACAAGGCCCGCGACCAAGACGCTGCCACGCTGGCCCATCCCGTTCGCCAGGCCGGCCAGGCCGGCATCCGCGTATTGATCCGGCCCGCCTCCGCCTACCGAAGAGGAGAATGCCCATGTCGAACGTTGCAGTTCAGGAACGACGCGCCGTCCTGGATCTGGACAGGGTCGCCTTCGACGAGGTCTGCGCCGAGCTGATGCAGCTGGCTTCGGCCGACCGCCGGCCGGATGCGCTGATCGCCATTCCGACCGGCGGCTGGTTCGTCGCCCAGGCGATGGCCAAGGCAGCCGGCGGCGACATGCCGGTGCTGCCGCTGACCTGCCGCCGCCCTTCTTCCAAGCTGAAGCCCGGCGGCTCGGCGGTCCGCAAGATGGTCGCCGGCCTGCCGCGCCCGATCGTCGACCGGCTCAGGGTGGTGGAGCATGCGCTGCTGACCCGCCGTCCGGCGGCGCCAACGGCGCCCTACCAGTTCGTCGCTCGGGAGATCGAAACCCTTCAGCGCTGGATGGCGGGCGCACCGGCGCGGCCGACGCTGCTGGTGGTCGACGATGCCGTCGATAGCGGCGCCACCCTTTCGCAGGTTGTCGAGGCGGTCCGGCGCCATGCTCCCGCCGGCGCCTCCATCCGTTCGGCGGTGATCACCGTGACCACCGATTGGCCGCTGATCCAGCCTGACCACAGGGTGTTCCACCGGCAGCTCTGCCGCTTTCCCTGGTCGATGGATGCGCGCTGAGCCGATGCAAGCCGCCGACCCGATGCATATCGATAACGGTGCGGTCTACATTTTGGACCTGGACGGCACAGTGCTGTCCACCAACAGCTTCCCGCATTGGGTCCTCTACCTGATGCGGGCGCCGTTCCCGCGCTTCGGCGTGGTCCGCCGGCTGTCGATCTCCGGTACGGCTGCGGCGATGCTGATGCAGCGCAAGCTCAGGCTGACCGGGCATGAGCGGTTCAAATGGCGGTTGCAGCAGCTCTGGCAGGCGGCGACCGACGGCGACGGCGGGGCGGGGGCGCAAGGCTTCGTCCAGCGCATGGTCGATTATGTGCGGCCCGAGGTTCGGCCCGTTCTGGCCGCCGCCGCCTGCGGCCGTATCGATTCGGTGATTGCGACGGCCGCTCCCGCCGACTATGCCCAGCCGCTGGGCGTCGCGGTCGGCGTCGCCCATGTGCTGGCAACCCCGACGCTGCGGCTGATCGGAGAGCCGAGCAATGTCGGCCAGCAGAAATGCCAGTCGGTGCTGCGCTTCCTTGCCAGCCGCGGCTGGCAGGACCGCCGGCGCATCCTGTTCACCGATCACGAGGACGACCTGCCGCTGATCGGCGTCTGCGACGCGGTCCACTGGTTCGGCTCCGAAGCGGGCCGCGTGAAGATATCCTGTACCCTGCCAAACGTCTCGATCCGCTCGGGTTTCGCGGAGGCCGGCAATGACCAATGAGGTGCCCATGCTGATTAATGTCTTCGATACCGCCATCGACAGCGACAACCTGGGCGACGGGATCATCATGGATTCGGTCTGGAATGTGCTGCGCGAGCTTTTCCCGGACGCCGCGTTCCTGCGTACCCCCACCCATCGTCGCGCCACACTCGGGGAAATCCGCGCCGGGCGGCGGGCGCCGCTGTCGATCGTCGGCGGCACCAATATCCTGAAGTCGCATATGCTGATCCGCGGCAACTGGCGGATCACCCCGCTCGACTATCTGTCATGGCGCAATGTCGTGCTGATGGGGGTGGGCTGGCAGCAATATGGCGGCGAGTCAGACGCCGCGACCCGGCTGTTCTTCCGCACCGTGCTGTCCAAGACGGGGCTGCAGTCGGTGCGTGACATGCACACGCACGGCCATCTGCGCCAGCATGTGCCCGGCGTGATCTATACCGGCTGCCCGACGATGTGGGAGTTCGACGAGGCGAAATGCCGGTCGATTGCCGTACACAAGGCCCGCGACGTCATCTTCGCCGTCACCTATTACCGTCCGGCACCGGCCGAGGACCGGCAGCTGTTCGAGCTGCTGAAGCGCAAATACGAACGAGTCTATTTCTGGCCGCAGCAGTCGCTGGACGTGCCCTATATGCGTGAACTCGGGGTCTCGGGCTTCGTGCCGATTAAGCCCGACGTCGCCGAATACGACCGGCTGCTGGCCAATGAGGATGTCGATTTCGTCGGCGCCCGGCTGCATGGCGGAATCCGGGCGCTCCAGCATGGGCGGCGGGCGCTGATCATCCCGGTCGACAACCGGGCGACGGAGATCGGCAAGTCGACCGCGCTGCCGGTGATCGCGCGCGAGGATATCGGCGCCATCGAGCGGTGGATCGACAATCCCGAGGCGACCCGGATCGAAATGCCGTGGGCCGCCATCGAGCGCTGGAAGGCCCAGTTCTCCACTCAGGCCGCGGATTCGCGGATCGCCTGCCGGTAGATCCGCGCCAGATTGTCGGCGTGGGTATGACGGGTTTCCGCCGTCGCCCAGAAGGCCCGATAGGCGGCCCGGCCGGCATCGCGGATCAGCGCGTCGTTCTTGGTCAATGTCAGGCATCGCGCCAGGTCGGCCGGGTCGCCGTTGCGGAAGCGCCAGCCGCTGACGCCGTTATCGATCCGCTCGGCCGCGGCCGAGATGTCGCTGACGATGGCCGGAACGCCGCGCGCTGCCGCCTCGCTGACCACCAGCCCATAGGTTTCGTACCACAGGCTTGGGAAGACCAGGCAGCGCGCATTGTCGAGATGACGCTGCACGTCTTCGTGGGTCACCCAACCGGTCACGGTGACGCCTTCAATCCGCTCGACCGCCTGGCGCAGCGGTCCGTCGCCGACGAAGGTGATCGGCAGGCCGAGGCGGCTTGCCTGGTCGGCCAGCAGCAGCACGCCCTTTTCCGGGTCAAGCCGGCCGACGCAGACGATGGTGCGGTTACGCTCCGCCTCGACTGGCGGGTCCTCCTCGACGTCGACGACATTCGCCAGCGGGTAGAGCCTGGCGTCGCGCGGCAGGTATGGCGCGAGAAGTTCGGCCGAACGCTGCGACAGCGAGATATAGTCGGTCACGATGCTTGGAAACCGTCCGCGGAAGCGCTGGACCCAGCCGCGCACGACCCGGAACAGCTTGTGCGCATAGCCCCGCTTGTCGCATTGCCGGACCACGCAGGCGGCCGACAACGCCCGCCGCTCGCACGGCTTGCCGGCGGCATAGTCGAAGAAGGCGCCGTTGGGGCAGGCGGCAAAGAAATCATGCAGGGTGCAGACGACATGGAAGCCCATGCGCCGCGCGATGCGTACCGGGCTGGTGGTCAGCGCCTTGGTATAGCCGTGCAGATGCACCACGGTGCGGTCGCGCGGCATATGCTCCAGGATCGCACGGGTAGCACGCGCCGCCTTCAGATTCCAGATGCCCTGCAGCGCGACCCCGGGGTGGCGGGCGACGCTCAGCAGCTCATGCTGGTTCAGGCATTCGACGGTCAGCGGCGCCTCATTGAGCTCGGCCGAGGCCGGGCCGACCGCGCCGATGAAGGTCACGTTGGCGCCTGCCTTGGCCAGGCTGATCGCCTCGTCGATGGCGACCTTGCTGGCGCCGCCCTGGACGTAACAGAAGTCGTTCAGCACCACGACATTCATGTTCGGCAGGTCGATCTCGGCCAACGTTCCAGGATGTGGCGAAACCTGGTGGGGCGGGTCCCGGCGTGGCCGGCCGTAACGGCGGGCGATCCGCTTGCCGGCATCGATGCCCGGACGCTCGACCAGCCGTTCGGCGATCAGCGACAGGATCACCACCACCGTCAGTATGGCGCCCAAGCCCAGCCATCCCGGCCGGTAGAGGCCGGTCAGCAGCGACAGCTGGATGATCGGGGCATGCAGCAGATAGACGCCGTAGGAAATATCCGTGTCCATCCTGAGTCGCGGGGCGTAGAGCGTCGCGGCGACGGTGAGGCCGGCGATGGCGAGCGGGAAGATGAAGATCGGATGCGCGCGCTGCAGGCCGGTGACCAGGATCGCCAGCGCGACGGTAACGGCCAGCCCGGTATTGCGCCCCATCCGCAGCCGATCGCGATATTTGCAGGCGGCGATGCCGAGCACGAAATATTGCAGCTGGCCCGGCAGCTGCTTGGCGAATTCCGTCTGCCCGGCGGCGTCCACCAGGCGGTAATAGAGCGCCGAGGCGAC
>CAZNNJ010000310.1:0-6708 GCA_964574305.1 uncultured Rhodospirillales bacterium
GGCAGTATCGTGCCGGCAAGGGTGGAGCGCTGGGCGGTATCGAGTGGGGCATCGCGGCCGACGATCAGCAGGCTTATGCGCCGATCTCCGATCGCCATCTCCCTGCAGCCGCCGGTGGATTGCACGCCGTTAAACTCGCGACCGGCCAGCGAGTTTGGTACGCGCCCCCCGCCGAGTTAACTTGTACTCCCGGCCGCCCCGGTTGGGGTTTTCCGGGCGTTGCGGCACTTGGGGGGGAGCCCGGAATCGGGGCGGGAGGCGGTGGGATTTTAGACCGTGACCCGGTGCCCGGCCTTGGCCAGATGGCCCGCCATCGGCCCCCCCATCACACCGAGTCCGATGAAGGCGAGGTCGAATGGCTGGGTCATTTTATTGTGGCCGGTAGGGATAGTTGGTTTCGAAGCGGGCGAGCGCGCTGGGGTCGAGGCCGACCTTCAGATGCGCCTGGGTTTCGTCGTCATGGCGGAACAGCACCTCACCCGAGCGGTAGAGCCAAAGGATCGCCCCGCCGTCGGCGAGGTCGATATCCAACTGGATGACCGTCCGGTTTTCCGACAGCCGCCGGTCGATGAAATCGAGCAAACGGCCGATACCGTCGCCTTTCAGCGCCGAGACCGGCAGCAGCTCGGGCTTGCGGCCCTCCTGCCAGCTCAGCCGATCCCGCTCCTCTCCCGGCAGGCGGTCGACCTTGTTGAGGATCTCGACGATGCGGTCGTCATGCTCCAGGTCCAAGCCCATGTCGCTCAGCACCGCCAGCACGTCCTCGCGCTGGGCCTCGCTGTCGGAGTGGGAGATGTCGCGGACATGCAGGATCAGGTCCGCCTCCTCCACCTCTTCCAGGGTGGCGCGGAAGGCGGCGACCAGCTGGGTCGGCAGCTCGGAGATGAAGCCCACCGTGTCGGACAGGATCACCCGGCGACCGGACGGCAGCTCGATCCCTCGCATGGTTGGGTCCAGGGTGGCGAACAGCAGGTCCTCGGCCCTGACCCCTGCCCCGGAGAGGCGGTTGAACAGGGTCGATTTGCCGGCGTTGGTATAGCCTACCAGCGCCACCACCGGATGCGGCACCTTCTTGCGCGCCGAACGGTGCAGGCCGCGGGTACGCCGCACCTGATCGAGCTCGCGCTTCAGCTTGATGATCCGCTCGCCGATCAGACGCCGATCCATTTCGATTTGCGATTCACCAGGGCCGCCGAGGAAGCCGAAGCCGCCGCGCTGCCGCTCGAGGTGGGTCCATGACCGCACCAGGCGGGAGCGCTGATATTCCAGCGCCGCCAGCTCGACCTGCAGCGTGCCTTCCTTAGTCTGCGCTCGGGCACCGAAAATCTCCAGGATCAGGCCGGTGCGGTCGATCACCTTGGCCTGCCAGGCCCGCTCCAGGTTGCGCTGCTGAACCGGGGTCAGCGCATGGTCGACGATGACCAGCGTGATCTCCAGCTCGGCGATCAGCCCTTTCAGGTCGTCGACCTTGCCCGAGCCCAGCAGGTGGGATGGGCGCGGCTGGTTGACCGGAACCAGCAGCTTCTCGACCACATCGAGATTGATCGCCGCGGCGAGGCCGACGGCTTCGTCAAGGCGTGCTTCAGGATCGCGCCGGCCTTCGTCGGCACGCATCACCGGGTGGATGACAAGGGCGCGTCCCCCGTTGGGCGCGCTCCTATCGGTTCCGTTCAGCTCAGCTCTGTTGGGCTTCGCGTTTTCAGATGAACTCAAGACTCAGACGTCTTCCTCATCCCGTCCACCTTCGAACAGCTGCACGGGCTGGGCCGGCATGATGGTCGAGATCGCATGCTTGAACACAAGCTGCGAATGCGCGTCGCGGCGCAGCAGGACGGAGTAGTTATCGAACCAGGTGATGATGCCTTGCAGCTTCACACCGTTGATCAAAAAAACAGTGACCGGAGATTTGTTCTTCCGAACATTGTTCAGGAAAACCTCCTGAACGTTTTGGTTTTTCTCGCTCATTGACGCTCTCTTCGCGTTGGCTGTTGTTGCCGGCGGTGCCGTGCCATCCATACACCGCCGTTCTTGGTACTACAGGGATATAGTGTCCCAATTGCGGCGAACAATTCCCGCAAGATCGCCACAGTTGTGACATCTTAGCGCTGGCTGAGCCTCCCTCAGCAGCTCCGGATCGGCCGGGCCGGGCCCGACCAGGACCGGCCAGCAGCCGGCGGCGACCGCCGTGCGCATGTCGATATCGGTATCGCCGACCAGCCAGACATCGCCGCCCGGCACGATCCCGCTGCCCTGAAGCGCGAGGCGCACCGGGGCCGGATCGGGCTTGTCGGCGACCGCGTCCTGGGCGCCGACGATGCGGGCGAACTTCTCCGTCCAGCCGAGATGGTCGATCTCCCGGCGTAGAAGGTCGCCCTTCTTGTTCGATACCACCGCCAGCCTCACGCCTTTTTCCACGAGCGTGTCGAGCAATTCCGGCGCACCCGGCATGATGTTGAGGCCGGCAAGCTGGTTCTGGGCGAAATGGTCGTAGAAAATCGTCCGCGCATGCTGCCACGTCTCGCCGAACAGTTTCGGAAAAATGTCCTGCGCTGAATGACGTGCCTGGAAGCGGACTTGTTCCATCTCCATCGCGGGCAGGCCGGCATCGGCGAGGGCGGCATTGAGCGCGGCCTGGATCGCGCGCCAGTTTTCGACCAGCGTGTTGTCCCAGTCGAACAGCACCGCCCGCGGGCGCACGAAGCTCATTTCGGCCAACCGAACGGCCGGTCCTGGCGGGTGACGCCGTAGTCGAAATAGGCCCGGCGCAAGGTCCGCGCCAGTTCGCCCGGATGGCCGTTGGCGATCGGCCGGCCATCGATCTCGGTAATGGCGATGCAGAAGGTCGTGGCCGAGGTCAGGAACGCCTCGCGGGCCTGATAGGCCTCCTCCAGCGTGAAGGGCCGCCGTTCGACCTTGAGCCCGGCTTCGCGCGCCAGCGCCTCGAGCGAATTTCCAGTGATGCCATGCAGGATGGAATTGTCGGCCTGGCGGGTCACCAGCACCCCGTCCCGGGTCACGATCCAGGCGTTGCTGGACGAGCCTTCGGTAACGAACCCGTCCGGCCCGACCATCCAGGCCTCGAAGGCTCCGGCCTCGGCCGCAGCCTGCTTGGCCAGCACCTGGGCCAGGAGGCCGATCGACTTGATGTCGCGCCGGGCCCAGCGGATGTCGGGCACGCTGACCACCTTGACCCCGGCGTCGTTCGGCATGGCGGGCGTGAATGCCTGCCGCCGCGTCGTCATCACGATGGCGCTCTTGGCCGATTTCGGGAACTTGAAGTCGCGCGGCGCCACGCCCCGTGTGATCTGGAGATAGAGATAGCCGTCCTTGACGCCGTTGCGGCGGACCAACTCGCGCATCTTGAGCTTCAGCACCGCCTCGCTGAACGGCATGGCGATGCGAAGCTCGCCGAGCGACCGCTTCAGCCGCGCCAGATGACCCGCCTGGTCGACGAAATCGCCGCCCAGGATGGTCACGACCTCATAGACGCCGTCGGCGAACTGATAGCCGCGATCCTCGATATGGATGGAGGCCTCTTCGTGGCGGACGAAGCGACCGTTTACGTAGGCTAAACGCGCCATGAACTACTCGTTTGCGCCGCGTTCGCCGCGATCCTGTCCGGGCACGCCAAGCGATTTCAGCTTGCGGTGCAGGGCCGACCGTTCCATGCCGACAAAGGCGGCGGTGCGGGAGATATTGCCGCCGAAGCGGTTGACCTGGGCCAGCAGATATTCGCGCTCGAACGTCTCGCGGGCGTCGCGTAGCGGCAGGCTCATGATCTCGGCGCCGCGGTCCCATTTGACCATCTCCGGCGCAATCGAGCCGATTTCCGGCGGCAGCATCTCGGCACGGATGGATTCACCGTGCTCGCCTTGATTCATGATCAGCAGCCAGTCGACGACATTGCGCAGCTGCCTGACATTGCCCGGCCAGTCATAGGATTGCAGCGCCGCGATGGCGTCGTCGCCGAACTCGCGCGGATGGATGCCACCGACATCGGAGGCGCGCTGCATGAACTGGCGGGCCAGCAGCGGCACGTCCTCCCGCCGCTCGGTCAGCGACGGCACACGGATCGGCACGACGTTCAGGCGATAGAACAGGTCCTGGCGGAAGCGCCCGGCCGACATCTCGACATTGAGGTCCTTGGTCGAGGTGGCGATTACCCGGACATCGACCTCGACCTTCGACGAGCCGCCGACCCGCTCGAAAGTCTGCTCCTGGAGGGAGCGGACCATCTTGCCCTGAGTCTCGAGCGTCATGTCACCGACCTCGTCGAGCAGCAGGGTGCCGCCATGGGCCTGCTCCATCACGCCGATCTTCCGGCCGCCGCCGTCCAGCGCATATTCGGTGCCGAACAGCTCGATCTCCAGCCGCTCCGGCCGGATTGCCGCGCAGTTGAGGATGATGAACGGACCGTTGGCGCGCCTGGAATGGGCATGGATCAGCCGCGCCACCGTCTCCTTGCCGGCGCCCGGCGCGCCGGTGATCAGCACCCGGCTGCCTGAGGGCGCCACCTTGTCGATCTCATGCCGGATGCGGGAGATCGCCGGCGAGATCCCGACCAGCTCGGTCGAGGTGCCGGCACGCAGGCGCAACTCCTCGTTCTCGCGCTTCAGCCGCGCCGCCTCCAGCGCCCGGTCGATGATCAGCAGCAGCCGGTCGGCCTTGAACGGCTTTTCGATGAAGTCGTAAGCACCCTTCTTGATCGCGGCGACGGCGGTTTCGATATTGCCGTGGCCGCTGATCATCACGACCGGGATCGCCGGATGGTGCTTGCGGATCTCGTCGAGCAGCTCCATCCCGTCCAGCCGGCTGCCCTCCAGCCAGATATCGAGGATCACCATGCTGGGCTGGCGCGCCTTCAGCGCGGCAAGGGCCGCATCGCTGCTGCCGGCCTGCCGTGTGGTGTAACCTTCGTCGCTGAGGATGCCTGCGATGAGGAGCCGGATGTCGGTCTCGTCATCGACAATCAGAATGTCACGCGCCATATCGGGACTGGATACTCTGTCGGGGCGGGATGGGCTCTGCGGCGTCGGCCTGCTCGAGCGGGATGCACAGCACGACGCGGGCGCCGCCGGTGGGATTGTCCTGCATCTCTAGCGTGCCGGCGTGATCTTCCATGATCTTCTTAACGATGGCCAAGCCTAAACCCGTTCCTTTGGCCCGGGTAGTCACATAGGGCTCGGTCAAACGGTCGCGTTCGGCCACCGGCAGGCCCCTGCCATTGTCGGAAACGGCGATCATGACACGCGCATCCTCGACCCTGAGCGACACCTCGATGGCGCCGCGCGGCAGGGTCTGGCCGGGCTCGGCGACGCGCCCCTCGATCGAATCGATCGCGTTCTGCAGCAGGTTGGTCAGCGCCTGGGTGATCTGCCGCCCGTCGCATGCCACGGTCAGCGGCGTCTGCGGCTTCACCACGTCGAAGCGGATGTTGGTATGCGCCTGGCGCTGCAGGAAGACCGCCTGCCCGACCAGATCGGGCATCGATTCCGGCCGCATCACCGCCTGGGGCATGCGGGCGAAGGCGGAGAACTCATCCACCATCCGGCCGATATCGCCGACATGGCGCACGATCGTGTCGGTGCAGGTGGTGAAGGTTTCCGGGTCGCTGTGGATTTCCTTCAGATATTTCCGCTTCAGCCGCTCGGCCGAAAGCTGGATCGGGGTCAGCGGGTTCTTGATCTCATGCGCGATACGGCGCGCAACGTCGGCCCAGGCCGCCTTCCGCTGGGCCTGGAGCAGCTCGGTGACGTCGTCGAAGGTGGCGACATAGCCGCGGACGACCTTGCCCTGCTGCTCGGCGCTGATCCGCACCAGCAAGGTCCGATGCGGCGAGCCCGGCCGGCGAAGCTCGATCTGCGACTGCGTGAGCCGCGTCTGGCTAGGCCCAAGCTGCTCCAGGATAGGGACCATCTCGGGCAGGATCTCGGCCAGGTTGAGGCCCGGCAATGCGCCCGGCTCCATCTCCAGGAAGTCGGAGGCCGAGCGGTTGGCGAGCGTGATCTGCCCGTCCAGATCCAGCCCGATCACCCCGGCCGAAACGCCACCCAGCACCGTCTCGGTGAAGCGGCGGCGCATGTCGAGCTGCCGGTTGGCCTCGACTAGCTCGGAGCGCTGGCTGCCCAGCTGGCTGGTCATGCGGTTGAAGGTCCGCGACAGCACCGACAATTCGCCGTCGTCGGCCGGCTCGGACACGCGGATGGTCAGATCGCCGGCACGCACCCGCTCCGCCGCCTCGATCAGCGCGCTGACCGGCTGCACCAGCTGCCGCGCGAAATGGAGCCCAACCCAGATCGCCGCCAGCAGCACCAGCAGAGCCACGACGATGAACATCAGCCAGACGCGGATCTGCAGGTCGGAACGCGAGCCCTCGGCCTGCGAATATTCGGTCGAGGCCGCCTTGGCGACATCCATGTGGGACAGCACGCGCGGATCGATCGGCCGTGCGACATACAGGAACGTATTGCCGTACATCCTGACCAGCGCGGTCACCCGGTCCTGCTCGTTCGAGGTCATCACCTGGACGTCGCCATTGCCCCGGCTGGCCGCCTCGATCGCGCTCGGCGGCGGCTGGTCGAGGCCCAGCGCGAAGGTGAAGCCGGTGCGCGCCAGGATTTGCCCATGCCCGTCGAACACCATCGCGTCGGACAGGTTGCGGACCAGCGCCTGCTCACTGACCGCGACCTGGAATTCCTTGGTGCCGAT
>CAZNNJ010000311.1:0-6702 GCA_964574305.1 uncultured Rhodospirillales bacterium
ACTATGTAAATCGACCAAACGGCAAATATAGAAGCCAACCCGACGAAAAAGGTGATGCTGATCCAGAACCGTCGTGGATTCTCTGCGCGACTGACCTCGCCGCCATCGCGTCCTTCGACCGTCCCCTTGGCCCAGGCGCGCCACAACTGCCAGACGGACAACGTCAACAGCAAGGGTGTAGTTAAAATTACTTTAAGATCGCCAGGGTCAACTTCGCTCACCGAGGCCTCTCGAGTGCCGACCTGCCCAACTACTTTTAGCTGCATTCATCGCAAGGGTCACGCCTTTGGGATGCCGTCGTTGGTCAGACTGTCGGCTTCCTATTTGTCTTCACCGGCGCCTCCAGCCGCGCCACGAACCCGCCCTTGGCGAATTGCTGTCGGAACGTCCGCGGTGCCGCCCCTGTCGCGCGGCGGAAGGCCATGGAGAAGCTGGAGGGGTCGGTGAAGCCGATCTGGGAGGTGATCTCCTTCAGCGGTAGCTCGGTGTCGCAGAGCAGCGACTTGGCCTTGGCGACCCAGGCGTCGCGGACATATTCGTGCAGGGTCTGCTTGGTCGTCTGCTTGAACAGGCGGCGCAGGTGCCGGCAGGAAATGCCGCACAGCGCGGCGAGTTCGGTCACGTTGCCCATGGCACCCGGGTGGGTGTCGACATAGCCAATGATGCGGCGGAGCTGCCAGGGCGCGAGGCCGCCGGCCACCATCTCTGGCTCAGGGTCGATCGCGCGCAGGTGGCGGATTAGGTCGACCGCGATGGTGGTGGAGAGGCCCTCGGCCAGCACCTCGACATTATAGCCGGGCGCCAGCACCTCGTGCGCCAGCCGCATCATCGCCTCGTGCAGCCGTGCATCGCGGATATCCAGGCAGTGCTTGAGGATTTCGGGGGTCCAGTCCATGTCCCCCATGCCGGTCAGCCGGGCGAAGCGCGCCGGTGTGTAGCGGCAGCGCACGAAGCGGATCGGCCCGCCGGAGGCGCGGGAGCGCAGCGGCATGCCCGCCGGCACCATGATGAAATCGCCGATATCGACGAAGGCCCGTCGGTTGCCCTCGATCTCGAAATAGCCTTGGGACAGGCGGTGCCGGGCCGAAAGCAGCATCGAGATCGTGTAGTCGTCAACGATCTGCGTGTTTTCGCCGGTCTGCTCCCATACGAAGCTGCCGACCTGGACCAGCATTCCCGGTATCTGCAGCTCCGCCTCGACGATCGTCGGATCGTCGGCGGGATCGATGTCTTCCGCCATGCCTCTAACCATTTGCCTGAAATGTTTTCTTATGCGGTTTTGGTCATATTTACCAATTTTGTCCATCTTCGTGTTGCCGGCAGGGTTCTCAGCCTGTCGGCATCGGTCTAATCGAATGGTTCAGAGGGGCGGGACCCAAAGGGGAAGGCATGTCCGATAGTGAGCGCCGCAAGCGCGGCATGACGATGTTCGACGAGGTCTATGGCGGGATCGTTCCATTCCCGCCTGAGGAGCTGCACGACGATTTCCTGTTCAACACGGTCGACCAGCTGTTCGCGGAAGTCTGGACCCGTCCGCAGATGTCGATCCGCGACCGCCGCCTGTTCGTCATGGGCATGATCGCCGCCCAGGCCGAGGCCGACACGTTCGAGATCCAGGTCCGCGCCGCGCTGCACAAGGGCGAGCTGTCGCCGGCCGATGTGCATGAGCTGGCGGTGATCCTGCCCTATTATGTCGGCTATCCGCGCGGCAGCCGGATGCGCGCCGTCACCCAGAAGGTGCTGGGCGAGCTCAAGAAGAAACAGGCCGGCGGCTGAACGGGTTCGGGGAGGAGCGATCATGAAAGTCGGATTTATCGGGGTCGGCAATATCGGCAAGCCGATGGCCGAGCAGCTGGCCAAGCCGCCGTTCGAGCGGACCGACTTGGCAGGTTCGACGGCGGCCACTGAGGCCTTGGCCGGAAAGGCGAAGACGGCGGCCCCGCCGGCCGAGCTGGGCCGGGAGTTCGAGCAGGTCGGCAGCTGCGTGGGCCACGATGCCGACGTCACCGCCGTGGTCGCCGGCCCGGATGGGCTGCTGCAGACGATGCGGCCGGACACGATCATCGCCGTCCACAGCACGGTCAAGCCCGCCACGGTGAAGACCCTGGCCGAGACCGCCAAGGCCAAGGGTGTTCATCTGCTCGACGCCGGCGTTTCCGGCGGGCCGATGGGCGCGGCGGCAAAGAAGCTGGTGACGATGATCGGCGGCGAGACGGCGCAGGTCGAGCGGGTGAAGGCGATGGTCGAGGCCTTCTCCGGCACCATCATCCATGCCGGGGGCACCGGCATGGGCATGGCGCTGAAGCTCTGCAACAATCTCGTCACCTATATGCAGCTCGAGGCCGCGATCGAGGGCGTGGGCCTCGCCATCGCCGGCGGGCTGGACGAGAAGGTGCTGCGCGAGGTGATGGCCAACAACGGCAACCTCACCACATCCATGGGCCAGTATCTCGATTTCTGCGCCACCGGCCCGGCCCGCATGGGGCAGGAGGCCTATCTGGCCTACAAGGACGCGACGGCCGGCCTGGCCGAGAAAGACCTCGATTTCGCCCTCGGCTTCGCCAAGGATGTCGGGGTCGAGCTCAAGGGAACGGAAAATATCCGCCAGATCATCCGCGAAGGCCTGAGGAGCCGCTGACCATGAACCAGCCCGAACATTCGCTGCTCTATATCGATGGCCGTTTCCGCTCGGCCAAAAGCGGCAAGACCTATCCCAACATCGCCCCGGCGACCGGCGAGGTCATCGGCACGGCCGCTGACGCCTCGACCGACGATATGGAGGACGCCATCGCGGCGGCCCGCCGGGCGTTCGACGCGTCCGACTGGTCGACCGACCGGGCGCTGCGGCTGAAGGTGCTGAAGCAGTTCCGCGAGGGGCTGCACGCCAACCGCGACCGGATCAAGGCGCTGGCGGTGGCCGAGGTCGGCTCCCCCATGGGCTGCCTGCCCGGGCCGCAATGCGACGCACCGATCAGCTTCTCCGATTTCGTGATCGAGACGCTTGAGAGCTACGAGTTCGAGCGCGAGCTGCCTGTCGCCAACACGATGGGCGTGCCCAGCAAGCGTTTCGTCTGGAAGGAGGCGGCGGGCGTCGTCGGCGCCATCACGCCATGGAACGTGCCGTTCCAGATCAATCTGGCGAAGTGTTTCCCGGCCCTGGCGGCCGGCTGCACCGTGGTCCTGAAGCCCGCGCCGGAGACGCCGTGGCTCGCGACCGTGTTGGCCGAGATCGCCGACAAGACCGACATGCCGCCCGGCGTGTTCAACGTCGTCACCAGCGCCAACCCGGCCGCGGTGGGCGAGCAACTGGTCGTCGATCCGCGTGTCGACATGATCTCCTTCACCGGCTCGACCGGCGTCGGCAAGCGGATCATGGCGGTCGCCTCCGAGCAGATCAAAAAGGTCTTTCTGGAGCTGGGCGGCAAATCCGCCTTCATCGTGCTGGACGATGCCGATTTCGCCAAGGTGGTGCCGACCTCGGCCTTCATGGTGCTCTATCATGCCGGCCAGGGTTGCGCCTCCCTCACCCGCCTCTTGGTGCCGCGCAACCGCTATGAGGAGGCGATCGGCTTGCTGAAGACCGCCTTCGAGGCGATGCCCTTCACCGACCCGGCCGATCCCTCCCAGATCATGGGGCCGCTGATCTCAGCCCGGCAGCGCGAGCGGGTGCTGGACTATATCCGCATCGGCCAGGAAGAGGGCGCGCGGCTGGTCACCGGCGGCGGCGTGCCGGAGGGGGTGACCGGCTTCTACGTCCAGCCGACCCTGTTCGCCGACGTGCACAACAAGATGCGCATCTTCCAGGAGGAGATTTTCGGGCCCGTCCTGGTCGTCATTCCCTATGAGGATGACGAAGACGCCATTCGCATCGCCAACGATTCGCTGTTCGGCCTGTCCGGCGGCGTCGCCACTGCCTCGACCGAGCGCGGCCTCGCCATCGCCCGGCGCATCCGTACCGGCACCTATGCGGTCAACGGCGCCAACTACTTTGCCGCCGATACGCCCTTCGGCGGCTACAAGCAGAGCGGCATCGGCCGCGAGATGGGCCGCGAAGGCTTCGAGGAATATCTCGAGACCAAATCGGTCGCGGTGCCGGCATGACGGCATCGCTCGCCGGCAAGACCTTCATTGTCACTGGAGCGTCGCGCGGCATCGGGCTGGCGGCGGCCAAGTCGATCAGCAGGCGCGGCGGGCGGGTCGCGCTCTTCGGCCGCGATCAGGGGGCGCTCGATCTTGCCGTGTCCGAGATCGGCAACGGTGCGATCCCGGTCGCGGTCGATATCCAGGACCGCATGGCTCTGCTGGCCGCCATCGAGAATTCTGTCGCGGCGCTGGGCGGGCTAGACGGCATCGTCAACAATGCAGGCCTGTCGCTCGCCAGCAAGATCGAGGAATTGCGGGCCGAGGATGTGGCGACCCAGTTCAACACCAACGTGCTGGCCGCGATCTATGCCTGCCAGGCGGTGATCCCCCATATGCGCAGGCGCGGCGGCGGCCAGATCGTCAATATCGGCTCGGCCTCGGTCCGGCACCTGGACGAGTTCGCCTATATCTCGATCTACACCGCGACCAAGGCGGCGCTGGAACGCTTCACAGTCGACCTGCGCGACGAGGTGAAGGGCGACAATATCGGCGTCACCATCCTGTCGCCCGGCGGCACCGAGACCTCCTTCGGCTCGGGCTGGGCGCCGGAGGTGGCGGCGACGGCGTTCGGCGAATGGCTGCGGCGCGCGCCGCTCTTCGACGGCACCATGCCGGCGGAGCCGGTGGGCGAGGCGATCGCCGCCTGCTTCGAGCTGCCGCCCGGCACGGCCTTCGATTTCGTCGAGATCAGGCCCAACAAGGTGATGTCGCGGCAGGAATATGCCGAAACCCTCTACGCTGCCCGCGCGGACAATCGGTAAGCCGTGGCTAAGGTCACCTATATCGAGGCCGGTGGGGCAGAGCATGCCGTCGAGGTCGATCCCGGCCTTAACGTCATGGAAGGCGCGATCCTGAACGAGGTGCCGGGCATCATTGGGCTGTGCGGCGGCATCTGCTCCTGCGCCACATGCCACTGCTATGTCGAGGGCGAATGGGCGGAAAAGCTGACCTCGCCGACCGAGGGCGAGCTGGCGATGCTGGAGCGCGCTTGGGAGCGCAAAACCACCTCCCGGCTGGGCTGCCAGGTGGTTGTCACCGACGGGCTGGACGGTATGGTCGTGCACCTGCCGGCGCACCAGGCCATCGGCGAAGATTGATCTAACAGGGAAGGGAACTCAGATGACCGCGACACCCGACGACGTCCGCAAGGCGCTCGAAAACTACATCAAGGCCTGGAAGACCAACGACAAGGCGCTGTTGATGTCGATCCTGGCCGACGACGCCGTGTTCTGCGATCCGGTCGGAACGCCTGAATTCATCGGCCATGAGGGTATCGGCCGGTTCTGGGACTTCTCCCACACCGGCACCGACCGCACCCTGACCCCGGTGCTGGAGGAAATCCGTGCCTGCGCCAACGAAGGCATCCTGCGCTTCACCATGCAGGTCCGCATCCCCAGCGCCAACCAGGGGCTGGACCTGTCGATCATCGAGTATGTCGTCATCAACGACGAGGGGAAGATCAAGAGCCTGCGCGCCTTCTGGGGCGAAAGTGAAGTATCCAAGCCCGAGGGCATGGACCTGTTCGTGCCGAACGTCTCGGAAGCTTACGAGTAACCGTCGGCGCGATAGCACGGGAAAGGCGGGCTAGATGCCCGCTTTTTCTTTTTGAGTTGTACTCACCTGTGACATCCTGGTCACAGGTTTGAGATGAAACGAAAATTCGCTCCTGCCAGTATTGACTAGGCGTTCAGCTAATTTCTAGATTGCGCCCGCAATCTTTCTTTTGGCTATCAGCCTGAATTCAATACAATTTTGAGTTGCCTACAGCACGTAGGCCGCGCTGCACCCTGCTGCGCGTTTTGGGGGAACTATGCTCAAGTCATCTCTGTCTTTGCTACTCGCCACCGCTTCCATCGCCGTTCTGGCGGTACCCCAGCCGTCTTTTGCCCAGCTGCCGGACCAAACTGCTGTGTCCAACTCATCTGGCATTGAGGAAGTCATCGTCACCGCCCGCCGGCGCGAGGAGAAGGCGCAGACCGTTCCGATCGCGCTGACCAGCCTGACGCCCGAGCGGCTGCAGAAGCAGGATATCCGCAGCAACCTGGCGCTGATCAGCGATGTTCCCGGCCTTAACGGCGCGACCGGCGCGTCGCTGGGCGTGTCCTTCACCTTCCTGCGTGGCGTGCCAGGCGTCGTCTCCTATTTTGACGAAATCCCGACGCTCGTGACCGGCGTCAACCAGTCTTATTATTTCGACGTCGCCAACATCCAGGTGCTGAAAGGCCCGCAGGGCACGCTGTTCGGCCTCAGCAACGATGCCGGCGCGATCCTCTATGAGCCGAAGAAGCCGACCAACAATTACGAAGGCTATGTCCAGGGCACGCTCGGCTCCTATGGCCGCGGTACGTTCGAAGCGGTGGTCAATATTCCGGTGAACGAGAAGCTGGCATTGCGCTTCGGCGGCCAGTTCCAGCACCAAGACGGCTATATCCACGTCATCAAGAACAATATCGACCTCTTGGACGAGAATTACTGGGCGATCCGTGGCACGGCCGACTTCCACCCCACGGACGATCTCGATAACGAGCTGATGGTCAATTATTTCCACAGCCGCTATCG
>CAZNNJ010000312.1:0-4156 GCA_964574305.1 uncultured Rhodospirillales bacterium
CGGTTGATCGTCACGATCGTCAAGGCGCCTTCGCGCTCAACGTTGCAGAAGCGGTAGCCTTGCGCCTTGCGGTCGCGCCTGGTCTCCCCCGCCTCCCAGGCCGGTTTGCCAAAAACGTCAACGCGCACATGTCCTTGCGCGCCAATCGCATTCCGCTCACTAGAGAGCAGCAATGCAAGCGACTGCGAGTCCTGCACGGGCACCCGGGCCATCAGGCGCGCGCCGTTGGGTGCGCGTGCGACAACGACGCCCTGGATTGGCTCGCCGTCTCGTCCGTAAAGAATCGTGTAGGTTTCGATACGCGCTGGCCCGACATAATCCTCTGGCGCGAGCGGCGGGGCTGGGCCGCGCTGCGCGTCCGCCGTCGCCTGCACCGAATAGTCGAGGGAAAAGGTCGAGCGCGGCTCGGTATGGCTGAGGACCATCGTGTGATGCTTAGTTACCACGCCGCCTTGGCCGTACAGCAAGCCGATATCGCTAGGATGTTCGCGAAGCTGCCGGACCATGGCCGAGACGGCGTGGCTCATATAGTTGTTGAGCGGGCCTCCGAAGAAGGTGAGCCCCCCTGTGACACTGGGAACGTGCTTGGCGGCGGCCAAGCCCAGCGTGCGAAGTGCAAGTTTCGGCACGATCGGAAAGCAGCTGTAGAGCTCGATATGACCGAAGTTCTTCGCGTCGCCGCCGGCAATCTCGACGGCTTTTTCGAGTGTCGCGGCTTGGGCCGTGCTTCGATCGTAGCGATCGCGCTCGAGGAAATCACCGGGCTCCTGAGCTGCCGCGCCGCCCCAGATGTAGATGATCTGTTCCTCGGTGGCGCCAGCCACCCGAGCAGCCGCGAGGCTTGTGACGATAATGGCAGCGGCCTGATTGACCGTGGGGTTGGCGATCATCAGTTTGGAGTAGGGCCAGTTGATCATCCTGTTTTCGGGTGTCACCGTGCCGATGTGGCCCGCGGAAGGTGCATTGCGGATCCACGCATTTTCATTCGCTGCGGCCACCCGGCCAAGCTGAGCCCATAGGTTTGCCGACTCAGCGGCCCCCTCGGCAGGGCTCTGCCGCCAGGCAGCCTCAGCCGCCATTTCGTAGAAAGGATAGATATGGGCAGGATCCGTAATGCCGAGCCGCTTGGACCTCCGGCTGATCGGAAGCTCGTTCATAGGAAAAACGACCGCATTCTCCACCGGTACTAGCGGCGTCCAGGACAGCTTCACGCGATCCTTCTTCGCCTTTTGGAAGGCGTTGACCGCCTCACCGCCCACGATCAGCGCTGTCTGCTGCTTGCCCTGAGCGATTCGAACGGCAGCCTCGTGGATCAACCGAATGGGCGTTTCGCCACCCATGCTGGCGTTCGTCTGCCGCGCGGGAGAGATCCCAAGACGCTCGCAGAGGAGGCGGGCTGGATCGCTGTATCGCCAAGTAATAAAGCCGACGACGTCGAGTGACTCGGCCGTATTCAGGAATCCCCCCTTTGCATCCGAGTCGGCCGCCCGAAGCGCCCGGACCATCAGCTCTATCGGCTCGAGCGCGTTCGATGCGTCCACGGGACGATCGGTGTACTCGCCGACGCCGACGATGACGGGTGTGGTCTCGGGCATGCGCATGATCGAACTCCGAATGCGGCAAAAAATTAATCAACCCATTACATAACGAATGGCATTGATATCAGCAAGCAACTAGATAAGATGATCGGGCAGATATGTGTGGTGCGTAAGCGATGAACTCCTCTACCAGCGGCCCGGGCTTGGAGCCGGATAAACGACAATCCGTTTCCAGGGGGCTGCTGCTGGACGCGACCGATGCGCTTTTATCGGAGCGTACCACTCTGGATGTCTCGCTCAGCGAGATCGCAAATCGGTCCGGATTAAATTCCGCTCTGATCAAGTACTACTTCGGCAACAAGGAAGGGCTTCTGGTCTCCCTTCTTGAGCGCCATGCCGAGCAGCAGATGGGCGCGCTTAAGCACCTTGTGCGAATGAAGATTTCCGCCGATGAGAAGCTCAGGATCCACATCAGCGGCATCATCAACGCCTATTACCGCTCACCCTACCTAAACCGGCTGATCCACCACATCATCGAACTTGGCCAGCCTGAGTCGAGCAAACGCGTCATCGATATTTTTGTGAAGCCGATGCTTTCGGCCTACGAGGAGATCATCGCCCAGGGCGTCAGAGACGGCATATTCATGGATGTCGATCCTCGGCTGCTCTATTACAGCCTCGTAGGTGCTTGCGAGCACATTTTTCTTAGCGCGAACCTGTTTGCGCGGGTGCTTCATGAGCGGGTTCTGAACGAGGACGTTAAGCAGCGTTATATTGCGCACGTCCGGGATCTCCTGCTGCGCGGTCTCATGATACGGACAGCGGAGGCCTAGCTGGGACTGGCATCGGAAGGATGCTTCAAAGATGGGGCGCCGTTTCTACGGCCCCTTTCTGATACGGCCAAGGTCGCGGCTAGGGCCAGGGCGCACCTTTAATTATCGGGACAGTGTAAGGCCGCCATCCACGCAAATGACTTGGCCGATAACATAGGACGCGAGGGGCGAGGCGAGGAATAGCACGACATTCCCCATCTCGGCCGGGGTCCCTAGCCGGTGGAGCGGAATGTTGCGCAGGGTTGTCTCTAGCCGCTGCGGGTGATTGACGCTTATGGCTGTCAGCTTGGTGGGCACTGCGCCTGGGGCGATCCCATTGACCCGGATGCCATCGCGGCACCACGCTTCACCAAGGGTGGCCGTGAGATGGTGCACAGCGGCTTTGGATGAGGCGTAGGCGGGATTGCCCCGGTTGCTCAGAAAGCCGCTGATCGAACCGACAATGACGAGCGATCCCTTCGTTTCAGCGAGCATGCCGTGGAAGCGGCGCGCGCAATCCATCACGCTATGGAGATTGACGGCCATCACCATGTCCCAACCAGTGCGCTGATATTCTCCCTGGCCGTAGACGACGGTCCCTTGGCTGAGCACTAGGACGTCCAAGCGTGAGAAGGGCGGCGTAAATTTGTCGACAGTATCCGCATCGCCGAGGCGAAGTTCCACGTAATGCAGGCCGCTAAGATCGGAACCGTCTCCGCCGTCGTAATCCTCGGCGCGAGGGCGTGTTCCGCTTGCATAGACGTTAGCCCCCCGCTCAAAAAAGGCACGTGCAATGCCATTGCCGATCCCACTGGAACCACCAATAACGAAGACGTTCTTTCCGGTAAAATCGAGCGGATCCAACATTATTTTCCCTTCCCGTTTTCCGCGGACATCCGATTGGCAATGTACAAAATAATCAACTAATTAGCTGTTCTTCGTAGCGCCTACCCGCAGAACTCCTCATCGGGTCTCAGCACAAGCTTGCCGACATGTGCGCGCTCGAGAAGCATACGGAATGCTTCCCGCCATCGGGATAGGGGGAACACCGCATGGACCCTCGGGCGCAACTGGCCTTCGGCCGCCATACTCCAGATTGCCTGGAGGTTTTCGCGTCCCTGCTCGGGAAATTGACGTCCGTATTCGCCTGCGCGCACCCCTACGACCGAGAAGCCTTTGATCAGGGGGATATTGGCTGCGACCTGCGATATTCGGCCGGATGTGAACCCTATGACGAGCAACTTCCCGCCAAACCGGAGGCACCGGGTGCTTTCGTCGAAGATGTCACCGCCGACTGGATCGTAGACGAGGTCAACCCCGCCGCCGCTCATTTCCGATACTGCATCCCGGAAGCGGCCTCCGGTGACGAGAGTTTGTTCTGGGTGGTAGCTCGCAGCGACGATGCGAAGCTTGTTCGGGCATGCCGATGTGGCGATGACCCGCCCTCCGAGCGCGCGCGCCAAATCGACCGCTGCAAGGCCCACACCTCCGCTGGCACCGTGGACAAGGATCCACTGCCCTGGAAGGAGGCCGCCGCATCTGACCAGGGCCACATAAGCGGTTAGATAGGCGGTCCCAAAGGCCGCGGCACAAGTAAAGTCCATCCCGTCCGGTATTCTTCGCACGGTGGTGGAGTCGACCGCGAGAAACTCAGCCATGCCTCCCAGCCGTACACCGCTTCCGACGGACTCGCCAATTTGGAAGCCGCCTTCGGTTTCCACTTCCCCCACCTGGCCCGCGACATCCCTTCCTCCCGCCGCAACGGGGCCCGCTTCCCGCCGGAGCCCCTCCGGCCCCCCACCGTCC
>CAZNNJ010000312.1:4166-6682 GCA_964574305.1 uncultured Rhodospirillales bacterium
AAGGGGCATTTGCTTGAAATCATCAAAGCGTTTTAGTTGATCGAAACGGCGCGGACCCTCACGAGCACCTGACCGGGCCGGCGGATGGGCAGCGGCACCTGCCGTAGCGCGCAACCCGTGAAGTCTGGGCTGAGTGTCTCGACCTGAAGCGCTCTCATGGGAATCGCACAAAATGGATATCGCGGGTGCCCGGCTTGTTTAATCGGCCCAAGACGCATGTATCCCGGATTTGTTGAAGCATCGAGCCACCTACCAGATTGAGCGGGCGCTTCCAGAATGTGTTAATTAAGCGATTGACGCAAGACCTGTTCATGTCCTAACTCTGGAGGTTGAAATGGCGTGGGAAGGACGAGCGATGCTGGTGAGCGGATTTCGTTTCGATCTGACTGGGCGCACCGCCCTGGTCACGGGGGCGTCCTCCGGGCTGGGAAGACGTTTTGCCTCGATCCTATCGGAGAGCGGGGCAAACGTCGTCATTGCGGCCAGGCGCATGCCTCTCCTGGAAGAGCTCAAGCAGGAGCTCGAGGGGCGTGGGGGGCGCGTGCTTGCTGTCGCAATGGATGTCACCGACGAGGCGTCGACCAAGGCTGCGTTCGATGCGGCTGAAGCAGAGTTCGGCTCGGTGGACAGCGTGGTCGCTAACGCGGGGACAAACGTGCCTGGTAGCACCCTAGGCTTGCCTGTCGAGAGACTCGACGAGATCGTGGCAATTAATGTGCGGGGTGTATTTCTGACTGCACGAGAAGGCGCTCGGCGGATGATTGCCAAGGGCGCGCCGGAACGACATCAGGGTAGGATCGTGCTTATCTCATCGATCCATGCCACGAATGTGCCGGCTGCGGCCGGCCCCTATGCCATGAGCAAGGCGGCCATTAATCAGCTGGGGCGAACAATGGCCAAGGACTGGGTCAACAAGGGAATCAATGTCAACATGATCGCGCCGGGCTACATTCGCACGGCGTTGAATGATGCCGCGTTGGATCATGAAATGGGGCGCCGGCTCGTTGCCAGCTTCCCGCGGCAGCGCGTGATGGAAGAAAGCGTTCTCGACGCGCCGCTCCTTTATCTCTGCTCGGATGCGAGCGCATGCGTGACGGGGGCGATCTTCACGATCGACGACGGGCAAACGCTTTAGCTTTCGCAAAGCGAGCCCATCATATTCGAGACGGGCGGCCTTCGGCCTGTCCCGGACACTCCGCGGGTCATTGTTAGGAAACATGGCCGAAGTGGCAAGTCGGCTCTTCGGTAGGGAGCCAACAAAAAGTAATTAAGCGATCAATTGTATTGTCGCGAGCTACCCTATAGGAAGTGGCCCGCCACGCTGACGCGCGAAGGAGAGAGTGATGAAAGTTGAGGGAATGTCAGGGGCGAGAGCTCGAGCAGACCAGCTAAAGCGCCTGTTCAACCCGCGTTCGATCGCTCTCGTCGGAGCAACCGAGAAGTCGATCTGGTCCAACTCGGCTTATGACAACATCAAGCGCTTTGGCTTCGAAGGAAGCGTTCATTTGGTCAATCCGAAGGGAGGGACGATCTATGACCAGGCCGCGGCGACGAGTTGCGCCGGGACTGGTGAACAGCTGGACGTCGCCTTACTGATGGTGCCTGAGCGGGCGCTGATTGGGGCCGTGGAGGATGCTGCGGCCGCCGGGGCCAGCGGTGTCATCGTGCTCTCGGGTGGGTTCGCAGAGCTGGGTGATGACGGCGTCGAACGGCAACGCAAGCTTATGGACGTGGCCAGGGCGTTGGACATCCGTGTTCTTGGCCCGAATTGCCTCGGTTACATTAACTATGTCGCGAAGACACCGCTCTGGACCAACTTGGCGCGCCGCCCCATGCGGGACCAGACGGTCGCCTTGGTGTCACAAAGTGGCGCGACCGCCCAGCAACTTGCCCTGTTCGCCTATCAGCAGCGCATCGGTTTCAGCCACATGATCGCAACCGGCAATGAGGCCGATGTCGATGTGGCTGATGCGATCAGCTATCTGGCGGACGAGGAAACCGTCCGCTCGATAGCTCTTTTCGTTGAGTCCGTGCGTCGACCAGCCGCGTTCGTTACCGCTGTTCAGAGGGCGCAGGCCGCAGGCAAGCCGGTGATTGTGCTCAAAGTGGGGGCAAGCGAAGCCGTCGCCAAGGCTGCGCAGGCGCATACTGGCGCACTTGTCGGCGATGATCGGGTTTTCTCGGCGATCTGTCACAAGCTGGGCATGCCACGCGTGGAAACGACCGAGGATCTCATCACGGTCGCAGATCTGATCGCGCGCATCGGTCCGCTGGAAGTTGAAGGCTTGGCGCTCGTCGGCATGTCCGGCGGCATGTGCGAAGTCGCCACGGATAATGCTGAGAAAGAGGGGGTGTCGCTCGCGAAGCTCACACCGCGGACGGTGACCCAGCTGCGAAGCGTCCTCCCGGACCTCGCCACGCCGAACAACCCGCTAGACGTCACCGGTGCGGCGATGCTCAAGCCCGAGTTCGTCGACCATGCCCTGACCGAGATCGCGAAAGATCCGGGCGTTGGT
>CAZNNJ010000313.1:0-6676 GCA_964574305.1 uncultured Rhodospirillales bacterium
CGCCACGCCCGACACGTAGCGAATACTCAGCATGTCTCGCACCCGCAGCATAGAATTATCTCCGGCATGCTGGATGCGCCCATAGAACATCAGACCGACGAGTGCCAGGGCCATCATCACCCCAATCAGCAGTATGTCTCCATAGAAATCATAATAAAAGCGCTGCAGTGCGAAGAGCAGCAAGAAGCTTCCGCCTATCAGGAGGATCTGTGGCAATAGACCCGGCGCCGAACGATGCTCCTCTGCGACCAGCGGCCGATCGTGCAGAACCACGGATGCCAGAAGTGCGACCGATCCGCCTAATGCGGCAAGAAGCCAGTAAATGACGCTCCATCTTTCATGCGATACCGCGAGCGAAGCCAGCCAGGGTGCCGCGGAAATGTTTACCGCCACACCGCCGGCAAGGTATTTGATGCCGACGAATCGCTCGTGCCCGACGAGCACGTGATGAATCATCATGCGAGCACATGTGAACAGTGCGCCGCCACCGAGTGCCATCACAGCTCGTCCGGCCAGGAATGAAGAGAAGTCATCACTGGTTGCGCACAACACGGCACCGGTTGCGCAAATGGCAGACGCGTACTGTACGAATCGGCGCGGCCCAATGCGCTCCACGCACCAGCGCGCCATGGAGATCGAGAGAATTGCCACGCTCGCATAGGTCGCCGAGGCAAAACTGAAGTCTTCCGGAGTCATGCCCAATTCGCCCATGAGCGGCCCGGCGGCAAAGGAGGTCTTCGTGAAGTATGGGTTCACGGTGAAGTAGAAGAGTTTTTATCCACAGATTTTCGCAGATTAACGCAGATTCTTTTCGCTGCGACCCCACGCCGCCGAAGGCGGCAACGTTCAGATTAATCTGCGTTCATCTGCGTCGATCTGTGGATAAAAATCATGTTTCCTCAATCCGCCCGTCCCTGATCCGCACCACCTTCTGCGCCAAGCGTTCGACCTCCTCCATCGCGTGGGAGACGTAGATCATCGGGATGGGGAATTCCTGGGTCAGGCTGGCGAGGTGGGGCAGAATTTCGGCGCGGCGTTCCTGGTCGACGGCAGCGACCGGTTCGTCCATCAGCAGCACCGCCGGGTCCGACAGCAAGGCCCGGCCGATGGCGACGCGCTGGCGCTCGCCGCCCGACAGGTGGCGGGGCGCGCGGTCCAGCAATTTGCCGATATCGAGAATTTCGACCGTGCGATCGAACGATGCCGGGCGCGGGACGCGACGGACCCAGGGGCCGTAGAGCAGGTTCTGCCGGACCGAGAGATGCGGGAACAACAACCCGTCCTGAAACACCAGCCCAACCCTGCGCTTGCGGGCCGGCAGGTTTATACCGGCGGCGGAATCGAACACGGTGCGGCCGGCAAGCACAATCCGTCCCGTGTCGGGCCTGAGCAGGCCGGCGATGAGGCGCAGGATCGTGCTCTTGCCCGCGCCCGACGGGCCGAACAGGGCGGTCACCCGCTCGGCCCCGGCAAAGGCGGCATCGAGCTGGAAATCGCCCAGGTCGAGCCGGGCGTTGAACTCGAAACCGCTCATCGCCGGAGCCGCCTCTGGCCGGCGCGGATCAGCAGCTCGGAGCCGATCAGCGAGACGAAGGACAGCACGATCGAGACAGCGCTGAGCCTGAGCACCTCGGAATCCGCGTCGGGCGTCTGCAGCAAGGCATAGATCGCAGAAGCGATGGTGCGCGTTTCGCCCGGAATACTCGACACGAAGGTGATGGTGGCGCCGAATTCGCCCAGACTGCGGCCGAAGGCGAGCACGGCGCCGGACAGCAAACCAGGCATTGCGAGCGGCAGGGTGACGGTCAGAAACACCAGCGAACCCGGCGCGCCGAGGCTGGCCGCCGCGCCCTCCAGGTCGCGGTCGATGGCGTCGAACGACAGGCGGATGCCGCGCACCATGAAGGGGAAGCCCATCACCGCCGCCGCGACCGCCGCGCCGGTCCAGCGGAAGGCGAGCACGATGCCCAGCTGCTGATCCAGAAAATGGCCGATCATGCCGTGGCGGCCCAGCAGGATCAGCAGCGCATAGCCGGTCACCACCGGCGGCAGCACCAGCGGCAGGCTGATCAGCGCCTCGACCACGATCTTGCCGGGAAAGCGGGTGTAGGACAGTACCCAGGCGATCGCGACGGCGACGGGCAGGCTGCCGATCACACCGACAACGGCGACCTTCACGGTCAGCCAGATCGCCTGCCATTCTTCAGGTGTGAAATCCATGCCTACAGTTGGTGGCGCAGCGCGTCGGGCCGGTCAACATCGCGCAGGATGCCGGGATCGTCGACCGGCAGCTCCGCGACCCGATCCGGGATCGCGCCGAGCAATGCACGAGCGCCCTGGTCGCCGGTCAGCATCAGGATGTCGGCGAACAGCGGGCGCGCGAGCAGCACCGGATTGCCCCGCCTGCCCTCATATGTCGGGAGGATCGCGGCCTGCCCCGAAAAAAAGCCCGCGAGCCGGTCCAGCGTGGCGGGCCGGACGAACGGCATATCGCCCAAGCAGATCAGCGCGCCCGCGCAATCCCGCGGCAGCGCGCCAATACCGGTGCGCAGCGACGCGGCCATGCCCTCTGCGAAATCCGCGGCGTGATGGAAGGAAACCGGCAAATCCGCCAGTGCAGCCTGCACATCGGCTGCCTCATGGCCGGTCACGACCAATATCGGCCGGACCGACGACGTCAGGATCGTCTCTGCTGTCAGGCGAACCATGGGCTTGCCGCCGATCGGCGCCAGCAGCTTGTTGTCGGCGCCCCAGCGGCGGGATTCGCCCGCGGCCAGCAGGATAGAGGCGACCTCAGAGATAGTCCTTCTCCTCTTCCTGGCCGATCAGCAGGCCGCCGACACCCATGGCGGCGACAATACCGTGCGTGACCGGAAAGCCGGCGGACAATCGCTCCAGTACCCAGTCGAGCCCGTTGCGCCCCGGGGAGCGGGCGCAGCCCGGCAAGCCCAGCCCCGGCGTGCCCCCGGTCCCGGCCACCAGGATCAGGTTGCCGGGATCGACCGGCATGCCCAGCCGCTCGATCCGCCCGCCGAGCACCTCGATGGCGGCGGGAATGACGTCCCGGCGGTCGACGATGGCCGAGGCACCAATCACGAGCAGCACGTCGCATCCGGCCTCGAGCGCCGCCGTCACGTCGGCGGCAAGCCGCTCGGGATCGTGGGGGCAGCGTGTCTCCCCGGCGACGGCGCCGCCGAGGCGGGCCATGCGGTCGGCGGTGACATTGGAAGTCTTGGCCATCACGCTGGGCTTGAGCTCGGCCGTCACGGTCTGGATCAGCCTTGCCTGGAGCGGCCTGAACGGATGGACGGCGATCTTAGCCTCCTGCCCCGCGGCGATGCAGTCGCCCAGCACCGGTTCCGGCACGGCGAAGGGGATGATCTTGACCGTTGCGACCATCTGCCCGGCCTCGACCGGGGCCAGCAGCGGGAAGGTGGCGAGGGTCACGTCCTCGGTCACCGCATTGGTCCGGTCGATGGCGGCGGGATCGAAGGAGAGCAGGCCGGCATGCATGGCGAAGAGATTGACCCGGCCGGTCGCCGGCGCACCCTCGGCAATGCCTGCGCCGCCCATCGACGCGGCAACCCGGCGCGCCGCCTCGTTCTCTTCGACATCGCCGGGGTCGAGCAGTGCAACCGTGACCGCGTCGACGCCGGCCTCCTTCAGGGCGGTCAGTTCCACTGTTCCGAGCACCTGGCCCTTGCGGAAGACGGCGCGGTCCCGGCGCAGCGAATGGGCCAGGATGCCGCCGCCGGCGGCGTCCAGCTGTACCTTGCCGAACCTCAAGCCTCGGCTGCCCGCAGCGTGCGCCCGCGCAGGGTGGCGACGATCTCCGCCATGATCGAAACCGCGATCTCGCCCGGCGACAGCGCGCCGATCGGCAGGCCGACCGGCGCATGCAGGCGGGCCAGCGCGGCATCGTCGAACCCTTCGGCCTTGAGTCGTTCCAGCCGCCGCGCGTGCGTCTTCCGGCTGCCCAGCGCGCCGACATAGAAGGCGGGCGATCTGAGCGCGACGATCAGCGCCGGGTCGTCCAGCTTGGGATCGTGGGTCAGCGACACCAGGGCGGTCGCGGAATCGGGGTTCAGCGCCGCCACCGCCTTGTCCGGCCAGTCGTGCGACAGGCCGACATCGGGGAAGCGCTCGGGCGTGGCGAAGGCGATGCGTGGATCGACGACATCGACGGCGAAGTCCGCCAGCCGCGCCAGCGGCACCAGCTTCTGCGCGATATGGACCGCACCGACGACAATCAGGCGCGGCGTCGGCTGGAAGACGTGGGTGAAGATTTCGTCGTTGCCGGCCGGCTCGACGCCGGTGCGGCCTTGACCCACCTCGGCCAGGCGCTGCGACCCGGTGCCGAGCTCGGTGACCAGGGCGACGGCGCGCCGTTCGCGCCGGGCGGCGCGCAGTGCATCCAGCGTCTCGCGCTTCACGAAGCGGTCACCGGCTCGACGAAGATGCGCACCGTGCCGCCGCAGGCGAGGCCCACGGCCCAGGCATCGCTGTCGGACACGCCGAAGGTCAGCAGCCGGGTCTTGCCGTCCGCCATCGCCTCCTGCCCGGCCTCGACCACAGCGCCCTCGACGCAGCCGCCCGAGACCGAGCCCTCGAAACGGCCGTCGCCGGCGATCGCCATCTGCGACCCGACCGGGCGCGGCGAGGACCCCCAGGTCTGCACCACGGTCGCCAGCGCCACGGTCTGGCCCTGATCGAGCCACCCCGCGGCGCTGTCGAGAACCTTCAGAACATCGTCATTCTCGTCCAGCATCGGTCAGTTATGCCCCAGCACGGCATGCGGCTCATAGACCTCTTCCAGCCGCTTGATCTCGTCCGCGTCCAGCTTCAGCGACAAGGCGGCGACGGCATCGGGAATGTGGTGCGGCTTGGAGGCGCCGACGATCGGGGCGGTGATATGCGGCTTGGCCAGCATCCAGGCGAGCGCGACCTGGGCCGGCGGGACATGGCGGCCGGCGGCGACCTCGCTCACCCGCTCGATCACCCTGGCGTCGCCGGGATGGGTATAGATACGCTTCGAGAAATCGTCGGTCTGGGCGCGCGTGGTGTTGGACTTGAGGTTGCCGGCGAGTTGGCCACGCGCCAGCGGGCTCCACGGAATGAGGCCGATGCCCTGGTCCTGGCACAGCGGGATCATCTCCCGCTCCTCCTCCCGGTACATCAGGTTGTAATGGTTCTGCATCGACACGAATCGGCTGAAGCCCTGCTGCTCGGCCACCAGCAGCATCTTGGTGAACTGCCAGGCATGCATCGACGAGGCGCCGATATAGAGCGCTTTGCCGGACTTCACGACGTCGGTCAGCGCCTCCAGCGTCTCCTCGATCGGGGTTTCGTAGTCGAAGCGGTGGATCTGGTAGAGGTCGACATAGTCGGTGCCGAGGCGGCGCAGGCTGCTGTCGATCGAATGCATGATGTGCTTGCGCGACAGGCCGCGATCGTTGCGGTCGTCGCTCATCGGCGAGAACACCTTGGTCGCGATCACGGCGCGGTCGCGGGCGACGCCGAGCTCCTTGAGCGCCCGGCTCAGAATCTCCTCGCTGACGCCGACCGAGTACATGTCGGCCGTGTCGAAGAAATTGATCCCGGCGTCCAGCGCCTGCTTGATGAAGGGCAGCGCGTCTCCCTCCTCGAGCACCCAGTCGCGCCAGCTCTTGGCTCCATAGGTCATGCAGCCAAGGCACAGGCGCGAGACTTTGAGACCGGTCCGGCCGAGATTGACGTAATCCATGGGTGAGCTTCCGAAGAGTGGGAGGTCCTCTACAGCTTATAGCGCGGCCCCTGCTTTTCCAGGGTGATTTGTGACCTCACGCCACGGCGCGCTGGCGTCCCCGAAGGCTCCAGAGGATCGCCAGCACGGCGGCGAGCAGAGACAGACCGCCCATCCACAGGAACGCGCCATGAAGGCCGAAAGCTGCACGGAATGGAGTCAGCGCCGGCGGGTGGAGGAACTGGCCCAGGAACAGGCAGCCCATCGCCAACCCGACCGCCTTGGCGCTGGCCGAGGGCGGCACCGCGCTCATCACCGCCGTGGTCATCAACGGCGTGTTGAAGCCGCTGCCGATGCCGACCAGGCCGGCACAGGCGGCCAGCAGCCAGACATTCAAGGTCGAGGCAAAGCCGGCATTGCCGAGCGCGAGCAAAGCCCAGGTCAGCGCCAAGGTCAGGCTGAAGCCCAGCGCCGGCCGCACGAAGCGGAAGGCGTAGGCGCCGACGACCGTGCCGATCGAGGTCATCAGCATCACGTTGGCCGTGGTGGTCGGATCGGTGATGCCCTCCTCGTTCATGAGGAAGGGGCCCTGGATGGTGACCGTATACATGCTGATGCTGACCAGGATGAGCATCACATAGATGCCCCAGGCGCCGGCAATCGAGCCTGTTTGGCCAGCGGTCGCGTTGGCAGCCTCCACCTCGGGCTCAGTAACGGCGAACAGACCGATCAGAAACAAAGGGATGCCGCTGAGATACAGAGCGAAAGGCCCATGCCAACCGTCATGTTCGGTGAGAAAGCCGGCCGCCTGGAGCACAGCGAGCGACCCGGCGCCGCCGATGATCGTGAACCAGCCGATCAGCCGGCCGCGCTGCGCCGGGTCGGGATAGTCGTCGCCGATCAGCGACCCGCCGCTCGTGACATAGCCGGAGGCGGCGCCGCCCGGTACCAGCC
>CAZNNJ010000314.1:0-2333 GCA_964574305.1 uncultured Rhodospirillales bacterium
GATTGGCGGGTGCGGATCGATAAGGGCTATTCGGTGAAATCGCCCCTCGGCCGGATGATGAAGGGCGGCTGGTACTACGCCGCCGGGCCGGAGGAGATGGTCGACGCGGCGCAGCGTGATTGGTCGTGGGACGATGCGGCAACGGAAGCGCTAGCCTGGCAGCAGGCGGCGCCGGCCCTGAAACCAGGCGAGACCCCGCCCTGGAGCCTGATTTCCGATCCGCTGCCGCAGATGCGGTTCGATGCCGCCGATCCGGGCCATGTGGTCCAAGGCGACCTGCAGGCAGATGGTTTTCCGGCGAAGCCGCTGGTCATTCCAGCGCACCGTTCCGTGCATATCCTGCTCGATCGCGGGGCGGTCGGGGCCGCTTATCCCGAGCTGGCGGTTTCGGGCGGGGCGGGCGCCACGGTGAAGCTCACCTATGCCGAGGCGCTCTACGATGCGGACAATGCCAAGGGCGACCGGGCCGAGGTGGCCGGGCGGCATATCATCGGCATCGAGGACAAATTCCTGCCCGACGGTGCGCCGGCGCGGCCGTTCGCGCCGCTGTGGTGGCGGGTTTGGCGGTTCCTCGACATCGCGGTCGAAACTGGCGACCGGCCGCTAACGCTCGACGGCCTGGAGGTTCACGAAACCGGCTATCCGTTTGTCCAGAAGGCGCGCTTTAAGAGCAGCGATCCCGAACTCGACCGGATCTGGGATATCGGCTGGCACACGCTGCGGGTCGACGCACACGAGACCTTCATGGACTCCGCCTATTGGGAGCAGCTGCAATATATCGGCGATGCGCGGGTCGAGGCGGCGATCGTTTCCGCCGTTTCCGGCGATCCACGCCTCACCGTCCAGGCAATCGACGCCTTCATCGCCAGCCGCTTGCCGGAAGGCGTCACCCAGAGCCGCTATCCATCGCGCAGCCCACAGGGCATCCCGACCTTTTCGCTGGTCTTCGTCGGGATGGTCCACGATTTCTGGATGCGTGACCCCGACCTGTCGGTCGTGCGGCGGGGCCTGCCCGTGGTGCGCTCGACGCTCGACTGGTTCCACGGCTTCCGGCAGCCGGACGGGCTGCTGCGCGAGGTACCGGGCTGGAGCTTCGTCGACTGGATCAAGGCGGAGGACCGCTCCTACCCGTCCTATGACGCCAATCACGAATCCTGTGTCACCAGCCTGCTCTACCTTGGTGCGCTCGACGAGGCCGCCGACCTTGAGCAAGCAGCCGGTGAGGCGGCGCGCGGTAAGGCCGACCGCATGGCGGCAGGAGCCCTGCGCAAATCCATTCATGATAAATGCTGGGACAGCGAACGCGGCTTGATCGCGGACCATCCCGGCAAGACCGTGTTCAGCCTGGATGCGAATGTGCTGGCTGTGCTCTACGACGCTGTTCCCAAGGCCGGCCAGGCTGCGGTGCTGGCCAGGGCTTGGCCGGCGGGCGGCGTGGTCCCCGACGGGCTGCTGCCGGGGTCCTACTATTTCGGTTTCTACGCGGCACGGGCCTACGCCCACGCCGGCGAGGGGGACCGCTATCTCGATTTCCTGGCTCCCTGGCGGGCAATGCTGAAGCGCAATTTCACCACCTGGCCGGAACTGCGCGATCCGACGCGATCCGATACTCATGCCTGGAGCGGCCATCCAACCGCCGATTTGTTGGGAATTGTTGCGGGCATCAATTCGGACGCTCCAGGATTCGCACGGGTCCGAATAGCACCTCATCTGGGGACCCTCACGCACTTGGACGCTGTACTGCCGACCCCCAAAGGCCTGATCGAAGCAAGTTACGAACACTATGGGACCGAGCTGAAAGCCGCGATTCACCTTCCGCCCGCGCTTAAAGGTGTATTCGTGTGGGCGGGCAAGACGATCGCGCTGCATCCCGGCGCAAATGCAATCGAAGCTGCGCGGTAAAGCAATTCACCTATTGCTTGCCGATGCCTTGCGGAACTGGCTTGGCGCCATGCCGATCCACTGTCCAAAGGATCTCCGGAACGCGTCGGCGTCACAGAAGCTTAAGCGCTCCGCAATCTCCTCGATGCTAAGATCGGTGCGCGACAGCATATCCATTGCGATTTCGCGTCGGCAGCTATCCTTGATGGCCCGATAGCTAAGGCCCTTGCGGCTAAGCTGTCTGCGAAAGCTCGAACGCGATTGGCCAACCATCGCTGCCGTTTCGTCGAGCGGCGGCGGCTCATGTCCGTCCGTCAATGCCTGGAACAGGATCCGGCGGACCCGCTCTGACATTTCCAGCCGAGCCCCGTCATGGCGTGAGCTGAACAGGTAAGCGAGGTCGGCACCGATGGCTGCCTCGCAGTCCTCGCCGGTTCTGAGAACAGGAAAGG
>CAZNNJ010000314.1:2343-6660 GCA_964574305.1 uncultured Rhodospirillales bacterium
GATCGAAGCCGGATATTTCGTGAGAACGGTGATCGGGAGAATGTGGCCGATGAGCCAGCCGAATAGGGAGTGCTGCGATAGAATGCCTATCATATCCACGACGAAGGACGGGACAGTTTGAAACGGCCACTGTGAGTCGATTCTGAACTCGGCTGTCTCTCGGCTTTCAATCAATTCCATCCGACCGCAGCGTCCGTTCAAGACCGACACGAAATCGGCCGCGCGCTGCATGGCGTGTCTCAGCGTGCGGCAGCTGGCCAGACAGAAGAACAGCATCCGGTAGTCGTGCGGCCGCAACGGTTCCCGCCCGGCCTGTATCGCGACATAAGCCGCAAGGGCGTTTCCCGCCAGCGAGCGTAATCGGTGCAGCCGATCCGGTGGGACTTGTCGGAACGCCCCGGTTGAGAAGGCTTCTAGCGAGCACGTGATATTTGCGCGGTCAAGGAGGCTCTGTGTATCGAGGCCAACGTTCCGCATCACGGCGACAAGCTTAGCGACTGTCCGCTCGCCCGCCGTCCATTCCGTCTCTGAAGCATCTACGACTTCAGGTCTAATCGCCAAAGGAGCCGCCGTTTTTTTACTGATCTCAAAGGCTGATCGTAGGCGACCTCGCGGTCCTCGGCAATGGTCGCGCAATTAGACTGCCATAGTTGCAGCAGGGCAGAAGAACATCGAAGAGTGAGCAGAAAAGGGGTGGTTTAGGATCGTCAGGGGCGCGATCATCCCTGTCGCAGCTGGCAGAGAAAAAGGTTCGTGGGAATCATGCGTTTGGCCGTTCGAACATTGGCAGTGGGGCTGAGTGCAATTGCCTCGGCCGGCTACGCGGGGCAGGGCGGGGCACAGGACGTGATGCCGCCAGCGAAGATCGGGAGAATGCACGGATATGTGCTGACCCAATTCTATTTCGCGCAGCCGAAAACCGACGCCGAGATGGATTGCCCCGGCGGCATGACCATGAGCCTGCGTGACGATTTTATTGCTCAACTCCCGCCGGCGGACCGCGAGCGGGCCAATCAGGTGACGGAACTCGGCAAGGTCGCGCGGATGATCCTGGCGACCGATCATCCGAAGAACGGGCTGAAGCTGGGTGAGACGCTGACCAATAAGGACATGTATGGGGGCCATAACGTCTGCGACAACCCGGCCGACTACGAATACACGGAATTTAAGACGATCGAGCATACCGGCAGCGCCAATGGGCTGAATCTCGACGGCACGCCGGACGGCGCCGCTACGGCGTCAACCTGCGCTCATAAGAAATTCATCAACGCGGACGGCACGCCCGCGGTCGACAATCAGATGTGGCGAGCTTTCGGCTGCATCAAAGTCTATCGCCACGATGGAAATATGGATTGGGATTCGAACATCCGCACCGGCGAATGGACGGTGCTGATGGAGGTCTCCGACCCTAAGGGAGGCGGCTCCGAAGGCGACGTCGATGTCGCGTTCTATTCGGGCAAGGACCCGGTCACGCTCGATGCCAATCGACATATCCCTGCCGGCCTCAGCCTGTCCATCAGCGACGATCCGCATTTCCGGGCTGTTACTCACGGCCGTATCGCCAACGGCGTGCTGACCACCGATCCGGTCGACTTCACCTTTAAATACGACAATCAGATCGTCCATGTGCCGTGGGTCTTCGACGCAGTTCGGTTCAGGCTCACTCTAGAGGCTGACGGCAGTCTCACGGGGCTAATGGGCGGCTATGCCGACACCGAGAAGCTCTACAATTTCGCTGTTATGCCCCAGTCGATTCAGGGGGCGGTATCGAACAAAATCGACTGTCCCGGACTGTACGCGGCGCTGAATCGGCTGGCCGACGGCGAACGCGATCCGGCGACTGGTGCCTGCAAGGCCGTGTCGGTCGCATTCGACGTCCAGGCGATCCCGGCCTTTGTCATACACCCAACCGACCGGCAAGCCGCGCTGGGAAGTAAGCCATGAACCGGTTTTGGCTGCGCTCAACCGCACTGATTGCGCTGCTTGGAGCGGTCGCCGGCTGCAAGCCCGACGAGCCGTCCAATCCGGGCGCCCAGCCCGTCGTCCAGCGACTAAGCGAGCAGCAGTATCGGCAGACCATCGCCGATATATTCGGCCCGGACGTTAAGGTCGCAGGCCGGTTCGAACCGATTGTGAGGCGCGAGGGGTTGCAGGCAGTCGGCGCCGTCGCCGCAACCGTGACCTCGACTGGATTCGAGCAATTCGACAGCATGGCGCGTGGGATCGCGGCCCAGGCCCTCGACGACAAGCACCGGACGCAGACTGTGGACTGCCGGCCGAAAGCAGACAACGAGCCGGATGATAGCTGTGCCGCCCATGTGCTGGCCAAATACGGCAGGTTGCTGTTTCGCCGGCCCCTGACTGACGATGAGCTAAAGGACCGTGTCGCCGTCGCCAACGCTGCCGCCCGCTCCGCCGGCAGCTTCGATGCCGGGCTCCAGTTCGCACTGGCGACCGAGCTCGAGATGCCGGAGTTCCTATTCCGCATCGACCGTTCCATGCCCGATCCGGATCATCCGGGCCAATGGCGGCTGGACGGCTATTCGAAGGCGTCGCGGCTCAGCTTCCTCCTGTGGAACGCATCTCCCGACCCCGAACTGCTCGATGCCGCCGGGCGTGGCGATCTCGACACACAGGGAGGGCTCGCGCGACAGGTCGATCGGTTGCTGGCGTCACCGCGTCTAGAGGATGGCGTCCGTGCATTCTTCTCAGACATGCTGGTGTTCGAGTCCTTCGACACGTTGGCCAAGGACTCGTTGATCTACCCGAAATTCAGCACCGCAGTCGCGGCTTCGGCACAGGAACAGACCCTCAGAACAATCGCCGATTTGCTGTTGCATCGGAAGGTGGACTACCGCGATTTATTCGTCTCTCGGCACACGTTCATGAACCGCGCGCTTGGGGCGGTGTACTATGTCCCTGTTGTTTCGAAAGACAGCTGGGAACCGTTCGACTTTCCCGACACCGATCCGCGCGGCGGACTGCTTTCGCAGGTCAGCTTCACCGCGCTCTATGCGCATCCGGGTCAGAGCTCGCCGACCCTACGCGGCAAGGCGATCCGAGAACTTCTCTTGTGCCAGAAGGTCCCGGCACCGCCAGCCAATGTCGATTTCACCGTCGCGCAGGATACTAGCAACCCTCTCTATCGGACCGCTCGGGCGCGGCTGACTGCGCACCGCACCGCGGCGACCTGCGCCGGCTGTCACAAGATCATGGATCCCATCGGCCTCGGGCTTGAGAACTTCGACGGCGCAGGGATTTACCGCGTCAAGGAAGGTGGTGAGGCGATCGATGTCAGCGGAGAGCTGGACGGGCGGCGATTCACCACGCCGATCGAGCTTGGGCAGGCTCTGCACGATGATCCCGCCGCAACCACGTGCCTAGTAAGCACGCTCTACAAATATGCCGCCGGCCGCGCGCAAGGGTCTGGAGAGGCCGTTTGGCTCAAATGGTTGAACGATCGCTTTGCAGCCGACGGCTATCGAATAACGGACCTGCTTCGGACCATTGCTACCAGCGACGGCTTCTATGCCGCTCACCAGCCGCCAGCGGCCCCACAGACCCAGGCCGATCGGAACCACCCGCATGATGGGAAAGGCTAAAATGAAGGCCTCGATTCCAAGACGGACAGTACTCCGCGGTCTGATGCAGGGCGGGCGGGTCGCCCTTGCCGTGCCCTTACTCGACTGCCTGCTATCGTCGAACGGGACCGCTTTAGCCGACGGGCGGCCCCTTCCGGTCCGCTTCGGTACCTGGTTCTGGGGCTGCGGCATGAATCCGGATCGTTGGACGCCGAAGAAGACCGGGGCGGACTACGATCTCACACCTGAGCTCCAGCCGCTCGCACCGGTGAAGAACCGGGTATCGGTGCTCACCGGCTTCAATGTCGAGCTCGACGGAAAGCCAAACCATGTACATTGGAGCGGCAATATCGGGCTCAGGACTGGGGCTGCTCCGGCACAGCCAGACCAGAATGAGCTGCCCACCCTGGATGTGTTGATCGCCGATGCAGTCGGTACGGATACACGCTTCCGCTCGCTGGAAGTCACGGCCACCGGTAACCCGCGCCACAGCTATTCAAGCCGCAGCACCAGCGTCATCAATCCGAGCGAGCCATCGCCACTTGCATTCTACTCTCGCCTGTTCGGCCCCGACTTTCAGGATCCGAACAACGCCGACTTCAAGCCCGATTCCAAGGTCATGTTGCGCCGGAGTGTGCTCTCCAGCGTCAGTGATGATCGCAAGCGTCTGCTGTCTGTGGTCGGCGCCGCCGACAAAGCACGGCTGGACGAATATTTCACCTCGGTGCGTCAGCTC
>CAZNNJ010000315.1:0-6657 GCA_964574305.1 uncultured Rhodospirillales bacterium
GTGGTGACCAGGCCGGAATCGCCGATCAGCTTGCGGCTCCAGCTCGCATTGTTGGTCAGGCGCTCGATATTCTGCCCATGCGGAAAGCGCTGGATGGCCAGCAGGCTGCCGCTGTCGGCCCAGCGGCCGCCCAGGAATTCGCCCGGATTGCCGTAGAAGGAATAGGTCACATAGGGCAGCGCCGTCGGCTGCTGCGGAATGATGGTGCCCGCCGCCACGCCCAGCACGTTCAGCGCGCGCAGGTCCTGGAAGGAATACACGCTCGCGTTGATATAGTCGCGGTCGTAGAAGACATCCACTTAACCGTGCGACGGCAGCACCTGCAGCGAGGAATACTGGTATTTCAGGACATAGATATCGTCCAGCGACCGGGCGACTTCGAAGCCGGCGCGCCAGTGATCGTCCAGGTCGAACTCACCGCTCCCGAAGATGTGGTAGCGGACGGTCTTGTAGGTGTCGTAGGGCGTCGGCTGCGGATTCTGATGGATGTCCGATTCCGCGATGCTGCCGGAAATCTGGATCTGCCCGGTATCGAAACGCTCGCGGTACTCCCCGCCGAGGCTCGGGCCCTGGCGGTTGTAATAGGCGGCGTCGAGCACCGCGTCGATATCCGGCGCGATGTCGAAATAGTAGCTCGACTTGATATAGGTGCCCAGCTGGCTGCGATAGCCGGGCAGTATGTCCAGCACGCCCGAAGCCCGCTTCACAGAAGGATCGTAGGTCGAGAAATAGGGTGTCCACATGACCGGCACGCCGTCGATCTGGAAGGTCGCGTCGTGGTAATAGAGCCGCTTCGTATCCGTATCGTGGATGACCTTGACCGCCTTGATCTGCCAGGTCGGCGGCTTGGTCGGGTCGTCCTTGCACAGTTCGCAAGGCGAATAGATGCCGCGGTTCAGCGTTGTGACATTGCCGTCCTTGTCGGACTGGCGCGCGACCAGCCGCGAATTGTCCGACAGCAGGCCGGACACGTTCTTCATGAAGGCCTGGCGCATGTCGTCGGTGACTTCGAGATAGTCGCCGAAATAAATATTACCCGCATTGTCCACCAGCTTCACGTCGCCGGTGGCGATAACGATATCGGTGTTCTGGTTCCACACCACATGCTCGGCCAGCAGCATGGTCGCGCCCTGGACCAGTTCGACATGGCCGGTGGCGGAAATGGTGTTGTTGATGTCGTCCTTGCTCACATTGTCGGCCGACAGCACGACGTTCTTGTCGCCCCGGTCGACAGTCTCAGCCTGAGTGGCGGGCGCCGAGCGCGGTACCGGCGCCGCGCCCGCCGCGGGGCAGGCCAGCACCATGGTGGTGAGGCCGAGCCAGGTAACGTGAATCGAGGCGCGGGGAATGCGATGCGGCATGAACCGGATCAAACTCTGTAAGACCTAAGAGCCGACAAACCTGTCCCGCGAAAGCATGGGCCTGTCAATGGCGACAGGCCCGATTGCAGCGTTCAGGCTCTGCGTGGGCGGGGCGCCGCCTGGAGGAAGGCCGGGATACGGTCGCCGAAGCCGACGACATTGTCCGGTTCGTCGTGATCGTCGTCGCGATAGCGCCGCCGCCCGCTGTCGCGCGGCATGCGCGGGGCAGGCTCTGGCCGCGTATCCTCGACGTGCGGCGTTCGGGCGCGGCGCGGCCTGTCGCTCTCGGTCTTGTCGCGAGCCGCCCCGCGAGGCTTTCGGGCCGTACTGCCGCGGCGCCCCGACTCGGAGCGGGTCTCGCCGGCCTCGTCCTCGGCCGCCGCAACGGCAAAGCCGTCCAGCGCGATCTCGGGGATCGGGTTGCCGATCAGCTTTTCGATGCCGGCCAGGAATTTGGCGTCTTCGCGGGTCACCAGCGTGAAGGCCCGGCCCGACAGGCCGGCGCGGCCGGTGCGGCCGATACGGTGGACATAATCCTCCGAATGGGTCGGCACGTCGAAATTGAAGACGTGGGACAGGCCCTTGATGTCGAGCCCGCGGGCGGCGACGTCGCTGCACACCATCAGGTGGAGCTCGTTGGCCTTGAACTTGGCGAGCGTCTCGGTGCGGGCCGACTGGGCCATGTCGCCATGCAGCGCCCCGGCGTCGAAGCCGTGGCTGACCAGCGACTTGTGGACGATCGCCACGTCGCGCTTGCGGTTGCAGAAGATCAGCGCGTTCTTGACGTCTTCCGACTTGATCAGGAAGCGCAGCGCCGCCCGCTTCTCGCTGGGCGGCACGCGCACGATCGCCTGGGTCACGGTCGTGGCGGTCGATGCCGGGGGCGAGACCGAAACCTCGACCGGATCGTTCAGGAACTGCTCGGACAGGCGGCGGATTTCCGGCGGCAGGGTGGCCGAGAACATCAGCGTCTGGCGCTGGGCGCGCAGCTTGGACACGATCTTCTCGATGTCGGGGATGAACCCCATGTCCAGCATCCGGTCGCATTCGTCGATGATCAGGAACCGAATGTCGGTCGGCAGGACGTTGCCGCGGTCGATCTGGTCCAAGAGCCGGCCCGGCGTCGCGATCAGCACGTCGACGCCGCGGTCCAGTTTCTTGGTCTGGTCCGCCATCGACTCGCCGCCGATCAGCAGCGCGGTCGTCAGCTTGTGATATTTGCCGTAAACTTCGAAGCCAGCCTCGACCTGCGCCGCCAGCTCGCGCGTCGGCTCCAGGATCAGCGAGCGCGGCATCCGCGCCTTGGCCCGGCCGGCGGCCAGCGCATTGATCATCGGCAGGGTGAAGCTGGCGGTCTTGCCCGTGCCGGTCTGGGCGATGCCGAGCACATCGCGCCCCACCAGAACATGCGGTATCGCCTTTTCCTGGATCGGGGTCGGAGTTTCATAGCCGGCTTCGGCGAGCGCGCGCAGCGTCTCGGGATGAAGCCCCAGTTCCGAAAACAACATTAGAGAGGCATGGCTCCTGTTTTCCGCACATGCGGATACGAACACGCACCCCCTGGCGCCGTGTTGCGCGGACAATTGGTGATTGGCGGCGCGAAGTCAAATGCCAATGGCCCATTCGCGCCAGATCGGCGAGATAATATTGTAAAAGCGTAACAAAAAGCGCAGTAGCCCAGCCAATCTGGCGGCTTTCAGGCGAAACGTACGATGTCTAAACCAACGTTAATCTTGTTGCCGGGCCAGCTCTGCGACTCCGCTCTGTGGACGTCGCAGGTCGCCGCCTTGGCCGATATCGCCGAAATCCGCGTCGCCGACCTGACGCTGGACGACACGGTCGAGGCGATGGCGGCGCGCGTTGTGGCGGACGCTCCGGAACGATTTGCGGTCTGCGGCCTGTCGCTCGGCGGCTATGTCGCCTTCGAGATCGTCCGGCGCGCCGCCGGGCGCGTGACCCGTCTGGGCCTCATGAACACCTCCGCGCGGCCCGACACGGTGGACCGCAGCGCCGAGCGCGAGCGCAGCGTCCGCGCTGCTCGCATCGGCACTTTCAAGGGCGTGACCGCCCATTTCCTGCCCTCGATCCTGCATCCCGTCCATGCCGCGGATCCGGCGATGGCCGAAATCGTGCTGGCGATGACGGAGCGGGTCGGCCGGGTTGCTTTCGAGAAGCAGCAGAACGCCGCGATCCTGCGCCCGGACTGCCGGCCCTTGCTGCACACCGTCCGCTGCCCGACGCTGGTGGGCGGCGGCGCGCAGGATCAGGTGACGCCGCCGATCCTGCAGACCGAAAACGCGACCGACCTCCAGGACGCGCGGCTGGAAATCCTCGATCGCTGCGGCCACCTGGCGCCGATCGAGCAGGCCGATACGGTCAACCGGCTGATGCGCGCCTGGCTGGGGCCGTAAGCATGTGCCGCACGTCGTGCAGGCTCTCGGCGATCGCGATGCAGCGCTCCCGCATCTCGTCGGTGGCGGCCAGCAGGTCGGGCACCATGATCGTCATCATCCCGGCGGCATGGGCGGCGCGCACGCCGTTGTGGGAATCCTCCAACGCCAGGCAGTCATGGGGATCGGCGCCCAGCCGCTCCGCCGCCGTCAGGAACGGGTCGGGGTTGGGTTTGCCGCGGGCATAGTCGCCGGCGGCGACGATCGCCTGGAAGCGGGAGAGGATGCCGCTGCGGCCCAACTGATGCTCGACCGCCATGTGGCTGGACGAGGTCGCGACCGCCCGCGGCAGGCCAGCCTCGTCGAGATGGTCGAGCAGCTCGGTCACTCCGGCCTTCAGCGCCACGCCGACCTCGTCGTGATGGGCGCGGGCATACCGCCATGCCGCCTCGTTGAACTCGTCGATCGGAAAATCCGCGCCGAAATGGGCCAGCGCCACCGCCCGGCTGGACGGGCCCGGGAGACCCACCATGCGCAGGAACACCTCCAGCGGCAGATCGTGCCCGCGCTCGCGCGCGACATGCATCATCGCATCGCGGAACACGGCCTCGCTGTCGACCAGCAGGCCATCCATATCGAAAACCACGGCGCGCACCGGACGGGGCAGCATGGGTTGATCCTTGTCGCAATAGGCCATCGGATGTCTACGCATCGACTGCGCCAGAATTATGACAGCACCACGGCCCATAGGATGGGTAGAGCGGAGCGAAACCCATCATCAAAAGCCGAAGAGGAACCGCCAAGGCGCCAAGATGCCAAGGGAAAACGCCAAGGATGAAGTTTCTTCGCTTCGCGGGTTCTGAGCGCCGCAGGCAATTGGGCTTTCCCTTGGCGTTTCTCCTTGGCGCCTTTGCGTCTTGGCGGTTCAAAAACTTGATGGGTTTCGCTGCGCTCTACCCATCCTACGAAATCCTCACACGTCCAAATCCATATCCCGGACGAACTTGGCGTTTTCCTGGATGAAGCGGAAGCGGGGTTCGGCGTTGCGGCCCATCAGGCGGTCGACCAGGCTGGCCGTATCGGCCTTGATGTCCTCGTCGTCGGCGAGCGCGACGCGGATCAGCGTGCGCTTGGCCGGGTCCATGGTGGTGTCGCGCAGCTGTGCCGCCGGCATTTCGCCCAGGCCCTTGAAGCGGCTGATCTCGACCTTGCCGCGCTTGTTCGCGCTCTCGGCCAGGATACGCTCCTTGTCGGCATCGTCGCGGGCATAGACCGCGCTGTTGCCCTGGACGATGCGATAGAGCGGCGGCATCGCCAGGAACAGGCGGCCGTCGCGCAGCAGGCCCGGCATCTCGCGATAGAAGAAGGTGATCAGCAGCGAGGCGATATGGGCGCCGTCGACATCGGCGTCGGTCATGATGATGACCCGCTCATAGCGCAGCTTGTCGGCCGAGAAGTCCCGCCCGCTGCCGCCGCCCAAGGCCAGGATCAGGTCCTGGATTTCCTGGTTGGCGCGCATCTTGTCCAGGCTGGCGCTGGCGACGTTCAGGATCTTGCCGCGCAAGGGCAGGATCGCCTGGGTCTCGCGGTTGCGGGCCTGCTTGGCCGAGCCGCCCGCCGAATCGCCCTCGACGATGAAAATCTCGGTGTCGTCCGGCGTGTTGCGGGCGCAATCGGCCAGCTTGCCGGGCAGGCGCAGCTTGCGGGTCGCGCTCTTGCGCGCCAGGTCCTTGCTGTCCTTCTTGCGCAGGCGGTCCTCGGCCTTCTCGACCAGCCGGTCGAGCAGCGCCTTGCTGGCGGTCGGGTTGCCGGTCAGCCAGTGGTCGAAATGATCCTTGACCGCCTGCTCGACCAGCCGCGTCGCCTCGGCCGAGGCCAGCCGCTCCTTGGTCTGGCCCTGGAACAGCGGTTCGCGGATGAACAGCGACAGCAGCGCCGCGGCGCCGGCCATCACGTCGTCGGCGGTCAGCTGCTGGGCCCGCTTGTTCTGGGTCAGCTCGCCATAGGCCTTGAGGCCGCGGGTCAGCGCCGCGCGCAGCCCCTGCTCGTGGGTGCCACCCTGGAAGGTCGGGATGGTGTTGCAATAGGAATGGACGAAGCCCTCCTCGTCCTCCGGCCACGCCACCGCCCATTCGACCTTGCCCTGGCCGTTCGGCAGCTCGATCAGCCCGGTGAAGGGGACAGGGGTCAGGCAGGCGCGCCCGTCGAGGTCGCTGTCCAGGAAATCGATCAGGCCGTTGGGAAACTTGAAGGTCTCGCTCGGCGGCAAGTTGCCGTCGGGCGGCAGCAGCGACGGGTCGCACGTCCAGCGGATTTCGACCCCGCGCTGAAGATAGGCCTTGGAGCGCGCCATGCGATAGAGGCGGGCCGGGCTCATATGCGCCTCGGAGCCGAAAATCTCCGGGTCGGGATGGAAGCTGATCGCGGTGCCGCGCCGGTTCTGGATCGAGCCCAGCGTCTGCAGCTTCTCCAGCGGCTTGCCCCGCGCATAGCGCTGGCGGAACAGCTGCCGGTCGCGCGCCACCTCCACCACCAGGGCGTCGGACAGCGCGTTCACCACCGACACGCCGACGCCGTGCAGGCCGCCCGACGTGTCGTAGGCCTTGCCGGAGAATTTGCCGCCGGAATGCAGCACCGTCAGGATGATTTCCAGAGCGGACTTGCCCGGGTGCTTGGGATGCTCGTCGACAGGAATGCCGCGGCCGTTGTCGCGCACCGTCACCGTGCCGTCGGCGGCCAGCTCCAGCTCGATCCAGCTGGCATGGCCGGCGACCGCCTCGTCCATGCCGTTATCGAGCAGCTCGGCCACCAGATGGTGCAGGGCGCCCTCGGCCGTTCCGCCGATATACCTGCCGGGGCGGCGGCACAACGGCCGCAACCCCCCCAGCCCCTCGAAAACCTTCCCC